>JAKSTH010000150.1 GCA_024402655.1 Treponema sp.
AGCGGGAAAGTAGGTAGCTGCTGGCTTTTTCGGGCAGTTAGCTCAGATGGTACGAGCGTCTGGTTTACACCCAGAATGTCGGGAGTTCGACCCTCTCACTGCCCACTTAGACCTTAGTTTTTCAGCTAAGGTCTTTTTTTTATTTAAAATTTTTACATTTTAATTTAACTGGCATATAATATCTTTTAGGAGTAAAAATGGCTCATATAGATATTAAATGTCCATTAGGAATAAAAGAAGATGTAAAATATTTGTGTGCAGATGAAATTGCAAATGTAGTTTCAAGACTTTTTGAATGTAAAAAATCAGATATTTCAGTAGTCATAAAAGAAGTTCCAAAATATGAATGGAAAAACGAAGTATATGAAAAACAAATATATCCAAATTCTAAATTCCTATATAAGCAGCCTGGATATAATTACACAATCGAATTTGAATACTATAACCCTTCCAATTATAGAAATAATTATGTACCAAGAGCATTATCAAAAATATTAGATAAAACGTATGACGAAATTGAAGAAGAATTGAGTGCTCTTACAGATGAATTAAATATGGATAGTTATTGTAATCCTGTTGTATTTGAAGCATATATGGAAAAACATGGAATTTATAAGTTTGCAGAATTAACGAATACATTGGTAAGAGAACTAAGTCTTAATCACGGAACATATTGTTTATATTGCTACAATTCTATTGGCGAATTTTTTCTCATTCCTGTTATAAATAATGTAATGTACGAACGAAATAGTAATTGCATGGAATTAAATGTAATTACTATTTATCAATTAGAGAATCTAAAATAGAAATATTCAATTTTTTTATAGTTATTCTACGGTTTTATAATTTCATTAATATAAGATAACTATTAAGGAGTTATAAATGGTAGACCTTAAAGGAAAATGGGCTCTTATTACAGGAGCTAATAGAGGGGTAGGACTTAGAATTGCTAAATTCATGGCAAAAAATGGTTGTAATCTTATCCTTCATTCTCGTTCATTGGATCATACCGCTGAAATATTAAAAGAAGTAAAAGCTATGGGCGTTCAAGCTTATGATATTGCTGCAGAATTAAGTTCACCTGCAGAAGTTCAGAAAATGATTGATGAAATCAAAGCAAAAGGAACACAGGTTGATATTCTTTTTAATGATGCTGCTGTTCAAATTGCATATAGAGTAAATTATTATGATACTCCAGTTGAAGACTACGAAAAAAGTTTCTATATAAATACAATTGCACCAATGATGCTTTGTTATGCTTTTATTCCGCCAATGATTGAACGTGGTTGGGGTAGAGTTATTAATACTACAAGTGGAATTCGCAATGAACCTCAGCAGGCTGGTTACAGTGCAAGTAAGGCTGCCTTAGATAAAGTAACAAATGATTTAGCCGGTAAACTCGATGGTACAGATGTTTGTATCAATCTTACAGATCCAGGCTGGTGTAGAACAGACCTTGGTGGTCCTAACGCCCCAAATGATCCTGATAGTGTAATTCCAGGTATTTGTGTTGGTGCCTTTATTGATGACAAAAAAAGTGGCCGAAATCTTGGAGCACAAGGTTTTGTTGGAATGACTTTGGAAGAAGCTGTTAAAAAAGCTGCCGATTATCCTCAATTGTTTAAATAGAAAAAGGGAAGGCCACCTCCCACTTTAAGAAGGCGCCTTCCGCAATTCCCTAACGGTCAGCCGCTTCCTTCACTTTGTTCAGTCCAGTGGCCGGCTGCGCCGTTGCTCCACGCTTGGGCCCATCCTGTTTTTAATTTCCAGTAATTTACAAACCATTCTTTTCACTTTTGGAATTTCGATAAAAGAGATTCTTATAACATTGTTAAGTTCTTTATCCATTTCATCGCTGTATAAAAAATGATGTGTCATTTTCTTATCATCAAAAATTTTATAATCAGTAAAACGGATTTGATAAACTTCTGGTTGTTTATACAGGGCAGCACCTTTATCGTAGCAGCTTTCAATAAATTTCGAAGTATAATAAATAGCAAGAATTTTATTCTTATCATAATAACCGTCAAAATTAAGTTCGACTTTAATCGTAAAATTATCCTTTGTTTTACAAACCAGGGTAATAATAGAATCCGAATACAATTTTGCTTCCATTGTTTTTAAGATAACAGATTTAATTATTATTCTCCCAGTTATCTTTGAAAGAAATTTGTTTCTTAAATTAACAGTATTATCATCTTCGTTTAAGAAAAGTCTGCCAAAGCAAAGTTGTCTGTTTTCATTAGAATTTGTTGAAAAACTTTTAACCGATGAATAATCTTCAAGCATTTATAACTCCTTTTTTTATACTTTCTATACTTAATATGGCAAAATTGTTTAAAATCGGACCATTTTTTTAGAAAAAAATAAAAAATTTTTGTATAATATTTGTATTTAGGAATCAATGTGAAAATATGTATTCAGATTTTTTATTTAACATCAATCAAATTATAGAAGAAAATGATTTAGAAGAAACTTCAAATATACTTTCACGTTTTGCAGGAAACAGACCATTTTTTGCCCTTGATTCTGGAATCACCTGCAATGATATCTGGAAAAGATCAAAAAAAATTCTCCAATGTATTGAATCAATAGAAGATGAAGATAAACAACGAATTCTAAAAAGTGCCATACATTTTTCAGCAGGAATCATGCCCGATTATGACTCTGTGGAAAATCGCTTTTCTCTAGTAGAAGAATTGGAAAATACAATTAAAGATTTTAAAAATTCCGATGACCCTTTTGCATCACGATTAATTGCTATTGGACCTTGTGGCATAGATCATGACTGGGAATCCGTAGAATATGAAGGTCGCATTCACGATTATTTTGACACACAAACAATAAGAGAAGAAAAAGATTTGTTTGCACTTCAACTGACTCTTGGAAAAAAACTGGATATGCCATGTATTATACATTCCAGACGAGGTTTTAGTGAAACAGCGGATGTATTAAAAGCTGTTAAATGGAATAAAGGGGTAGTGCATGGATTTGCATATAGTCAATCAGAACTGGAATTTTTTCTTAATCTTGGCTGGTATATCAGTTTTTGTGGGACTGTAACATATTCAGGTAAAAAGAATTTTCAGGATATGATTGATGCTGTAAATTATGTTCCAAAAGATCGCATTATTATTGAAACCGATTCTCCGTATTATGCACCAATTCCACTAAAATGTGTCAGAAATGAACCGCTTTATGTAAATTACATTTATGAATATATTGCTTCAAAACGCGGAGTTCCAAAACATAAATTAAGTGAAACAGTAGATAAAAATATTCAGAAACTTTTTGGGTTAGAGTAATTTAATCAAACATCATATTGTCATAAAGTTTTTTGAAAATCGCTGTAAACTGTCTATATCTTTTTTATAATTTTTTTCGTAAAACTCTGGTTTGTTCGCCCCAAACAGTACCGGCTTCTGTAAAAAAAACATAGCCATATTTTTCATATAATCCAATGTGATCTGTGGAAATATATGTATATTCAGCATTAAATTCTTTGATTGCATATTCTTCAGCATGTGAAATTAGTTTTTCTGACAAACGCTGTCCTCTATATTCTGGATATGTGAAAACGCAGCCTATCCATGGAGTCAGATTTTCTAAACCTGGTATTGTAATATCAACTTCATCATTTCGAGCAAGACTCAAAAAAGCTGCTAAACGAGGACTATTTTCATTTTTATTGGAGACAGTAATTTCTGTTTTATTTGCTTCATCAAGCATCAGAAAAAATCTGCCAGGTCCAAGAAGATCATGAAAGCCTCCATCGGTTGGAGAAACTTGTGGCTGACCTTCTTTTTTAAGGCAATTTATGATGAAAGGAATAGCACCCCACAAATCTTTACGGGTTTCAAGCTGAAAAATAATCTCTGTCTGCTGATTTTTAGACATTTCAAAATAATCAACAATTTTAAAATCAGAAGGATTCAATTTTTTAAGCTCATACACATGTTCGACAGCTACTTCTCCGGTTTTTGGATAAGTTCTTGTTCCATTATCAATTATGCATTGCATCCCGATTTTTTTCATAACATTTGCAGAGGCTGTATTTCTGGCATCGCAATTTGCAAGAAGTTTTGTAACTCCACACTTCTTAAAAGCATAATCCCGAACAGCAATTGCTGCTTCTGTTGCAAAACCAAAACCTCGTTTCTCTTTTTTCAAAACCCATCCAAGATAGGCTGTAGTTTTATCCTCTTCAAAATGTAAATCGATGCTGCCTATAATTTTGTCCTGAAAAATTATTACAAAATCAAGATTATCAGAAAGTCCCTGTTCCCTTTTTTCAATAACACTTTTGATATATTCAGCTGTTTCGTCAAAAGTTTTATTTGGAAGCCAATACATCATTGTAATTGAAGTGTCGCCAGCATATTCGTGAGCCTGAATTTCATCACCAGGTAAATAAGTTCTAAGTGTTAATCGCTTGGTTTTAAGTACAACAGTTTTCATATTTCAATTTTACATCATATTTACAGGAATTGGTATAAATCCCAAAAAATTGAAAA
>JAKSTH010000151.1 GCA_024402655.1 Treponema sp.
AAAAGTGACAAAAGGGACAGAGTAAAATTGAATTTATAACTAGATTTCTTCTGTTCATAAATGAAGATGACATATCATCTAAAATATTATAAAATCACCTTATGAAATTTCTTCCAATTATTGAATTAGAAACAGAAAAAGATGCAAAAACTCTTAAGGCTGAATACAAGGCTGCAAGACAGTTTGGTAAAGTTTCTTTGGGAAGCGAAAACTTTTTTTATAAAGATAAGTTTAAGGTTAGATATATTCCTTTTGCAAACGTTTACAGAGCTTTTAGAAGAGTTCAGTGTGTAAATATGAAAATGTGTTGTGCTGGTGGACAGTTGCAGTTGCAGAATATTGTACTTTGCTCAAAGAAAAATGATGAACTTTGTATGGTAGATCTCCCAGATGAAAGATCTGCTTTGGCTCTTTTTGGAGAAATTGAAAAAAATCATCCTGAAATCAAAATCGGAATGAAAAAATAAATCCCTCTTAGAAATCGTCAAAATTATTTGTCAAACATCCTAAGTTTTATTATATTTGATGTTATGACAGATAATAATGACGAAAAAATCATCTCTATTGTACCTGCTGAACAGACTCTGCCAGATACATTAATGTTAATTCCTCTTTCGGGGCGCCCTGTTTTTCCAGGAATTTTTACCCCACTTATGATTAGTGCTCCAGAGGATATAAAAATCATAGAAAAAGCTCACGAAAACGACAGTTATATTGGTATTGTTATGCTTAAAAATGAAGCAGAAATTCCTACTATAAATGATATGTATAGAGTAGGTACTGCTGCCAGAATTATTAAAAAAGTAAACATGCCGGACGGTGGAGTGAATATTTTTATCTCTACTGTAAAAAGATTTAAAATCAGAAAAACTTTGCATGTCAGTTCTCCAATTGCCGCTGCTGTTGAATATATTGATGATGAAGAATCTGATACTTTTGAAGTTAAGGCTCTTACCCGCGCATTAATCAGCGAAATGAAAGAGGTTAGTGAAAATAATCCATTGTTCTCAGAAGAAATGAGATTAAATATGGTTAATATTGATAACCCTGGAAAAATTGCTGATTTTATAGCTTCAATTTTGAATGTTGAAAAAGAAGAACAGCAGAAAATCCTGGAAACTGAAAATGTTCGCCAAAGAATGGAAAGAGTTCTTGTATTTATAAAAAAAGAGCAGGAACTTTTAAAGGTTCAGAAGAAAATTCAATCTGAAATTAATGAGAAAGTCGAAAAAAGTCAGAGAGAATATTTCCTTAGAGAAGAAATGCGTTCTATTCAGGAAGAATTGGGCGAAAATGCTGCTGGAAATGCAACTGATTATCAGAAATTTAAAACTAAAATCGAAGAGTTTAAGTTCAGTGGCGAAATTAAAGAAACTGTTGAAAGTGAGCTGGAAAAATTCAGCATGATGGATCCTAACTCTTCTGAATACATGGGCACAAGAAACTTTTTGGAATTGGTTTGTCAGCTGCCATGGAATCAGAAGCCTTCTGTAGATTTTGATATGAAAAAGGCTGCAGAAATTCTGGAAGATGATCACTTTGGCCTTGATGAAGTAAAAAAACGAATTGTGGAATATCTTGCTGTTCGTAAAATGAAGCAGGATGCTAAAGGTTCTATTATTCTTTTGGTAGGTCCTCCTGGAGTTGGTAAAACTTCTGTAGGTAAATCTATTGCAAATGCCATGGGAAAACCATTCTATCGCTTTAGTGTTGGTGGTATGCGGGATGAAGCTGAAATTAAAGGTCACCGCAGAACTTACATTGGTGCTATGCCTGGAAAAATTATTCAGGGATTAAAAATTACAAAAGATATTTCTCCTGTTTTCATGATAGATGAAATTGATAAAATGGGTTCTTCTCATAATGGAGATCCTGCTTCTGCTCTGCTGGAAGTATTGGATCCGGAGCAGAATATCAATTTCCGTGATAATTATCTTGATTTACCTTTTGATATCAGTAATGTAGTTTTCATTTTGACTGCGAATGCATTGGATACAATTCCAGGTCCTTTGAGAGACCGTGCGGAAATTATTCAGTTGAGTGGTTATATCGATCAGGAAAAACTGGAAATTGCAAAAAAATATCTTATTCCTAAAAACCTGGAAAAAAATGGTTTAAAAAAGAACCAGGTAAAATATACAAAATCAGCCTTGCTTACCATTGCTCAGGAATATGCCCGGGAATCTGGTGTTCGTAATTATGAAAAATGTCTGGACAAGATTCACAGAAAGATTGTTACAGAAATCATAACTGCTCAGGCTATGGCAAAAGAAGGAGAAGAGGTAAAAACTTCATATTCAGTTGATTCTGGTGATTTGTATAAGTATCTTGGAAAACCTGTTTTTGATGAGTCAGAGATTAAAACTGCAAAAGTTCCTGGAACTGCAATTGGTCTTGCATGGACAAGTATGGGTGGAGATACTTTATTGATTGAATCTACCAGCTTTGCCGGAAAAGGCGGCCTTGTTCTTACAGGACAAATGGGCGAAGTTATGAAGGAATCAAGTCAGATTGCTTTTAACTGGGCACGGAAATTTGTTTTGGATAGGGGCATTAAAAAGACAAAATGGTTTGATGAAAATATTGTTCATCTTCATATTCCAGAAGGTGCTACTCCAAAAGATGGGCCTAGTGCTGGAATTACAATGGCAACAACTTTTGTTTCATTGTTTACAGGAAAGAAAATCAAGCCAAATCTTGCAATGACAGGAGAACTTTCTCTTACAGGTCAAGTTTTGCCAATTGGTGGGCTTAGAGAAAAAACTGTTGCAGCCAAGAGAAATAAAATCAAAACTATCATTATTCCAAAAGCAAACGAACGGGATTTGGAAGAAATTCCAGAAAATGTAAAAGCAGGTATTAAGTTTGTACCTGTTAGCGATGTAATGGAAGTAATGGACGCTGCATTGGGAATTAGGAATTAGAAAGAAAATATGAATAATTACTAAAATTAGAGGAAGCGAATATAAAAAAACAGGTGCTCAACCAACATCAGCACAAGCGAAGCGCGGATGCCGTTGGTTGAGCACCTTTTTTTTATAGTAACGACCTTTAGTTTTTATAAAGATTATTCGTCTTTTTCTTTAGACAACATTACGTTTGTCAAAATACCAAGAATCAAAGCACATGCTACAGTTCTGATTTCAACTTTACCAAAGCTTACAACCATTCCACCTACACCAGTAATGAAGATAACTGATGCAACAAAGAGGTTGCGGTTTTTGTTCAAATCTACTTTCTGGAACATCTTGAAACCAGATACAGCAATGAAACCGTAGAGAGCGATACAAACACCACCCATTACACAAGAAGGAATTGTTTCGAGGAATGATACAAGTGGAGTAAGTAAACTGAAGATAATACAGAGTACAGCACAGAACCAGATTGTGATTGTAGAAGCATTACGAGTAATAGCTACACAACCAATTGATTCGCCGTATGTTGTATTTGGACATCCTCCAAAGAATGTAGAAACCATTGTTCCAACACCATCACCAAGGAGTGTGCGTGTAAGACCTGGTTCTTTAAGAAGATCTGTACCAATAATAGACGAAAGGTTTTTGTGGTCAGCAAGGTGTTCTGCAAATACTACAAATGCAACTGGAACATATGCTGCAAAAAGTGTAAGGAGATAAGAACCTGTGATTCCTTTAAGACCAGCAGTTCCACCTAAAAGGAATGTGAACTTTGGAAGAGAGATATAAGCAGAAATTGATTTCCAGTTAAGGCTTGTAAGTGCTGAGTAGTTGATTACGATTAAAGAAGGATTCTTTGTTGCATAACCAATGATTGCAAATACAGAAGCAAGTGCATAACCTGCGAGAATACCAATAATGAAAGGAATTAAACGACCGATTTTTTTAGAATATGTAGAACAAAGCATTGTTACTGCAAGTGTTACAAGTCCACAAATTAAAGCAACATAAACGCTTCCACCTTCAACACTAGTTTTCATTAAATCACCAACAGCGTTTCCAGAAAGGCTTAAACCAATGATTGAAACTGTTGGACCAATGATTACAGGAGGCATAAGTTTATCAATCCATGCTGTACCACATGCTTTTACGATTACTGCAAGAATTACATAAACAAGACCTGCCATTACAGCACCAATGATTAAACCCCAGTAGCCAACTGCCAAAGAAGCAGCACCACCGAATGCACTGAACATTGAGCCTATAAAAGCAAAAGAGCTTCCCAGGAAAACCGGAGAAGCACTTTTTGTAAAGAGCAAATAAATAAATGTACCAACACCTGCACCAAATAATGCAGCTGAAGCAGAAAGTCCGTTGCCTACAATAGCAGGAACGGCAATTGTAGCAGCCATAATAGCCAGAAGCTGCTGAATGGCAAACAATACTGTTTTACCAAAACTTGGTTTGTCTTTGATTCCGTAAATCAAATTCATAACTAACTCCTTTTTTTAGTTTTATTCATTATAAACCTGGTATGTGAAGTTTGCAACATGGCAAAATGTGACAAAGGGGACAGAGTAAAATTGTG
>JAKSTH010000152.1 GCA_024402655.1 Treponema sp.
TCCTGATTTTTCTTCCAAAAATCCAGGCAAAAAATACAAACATAAGGGTGATGATCACAGCAGGTAATACAGCCCACTGAAATCCCGGATGAGAAGAAAAACCAGCAATTCCGGCGCTTCTCATTAAAATATTTATTAATGGATTTGCAAACAATGCTCCCAAAACAAGAGCAGCTGCAGAACCAATGATTGCCACAATCAAAAATCTTATTGCAAAAGAAAGACGCAAAGCTGAATAACTAAAGCCCAGTAGCCTGTAATTACTTAAATCAACTCTTTCTTCATTCAAAATTTTTCTGCTGGAAATAACAATTGCAATCAGAATAAAAATGCCACTAACTACATACATAAAACAAATTAGCATTTTCATTGCCCGTAAGATTCCATACAAACCAGGCCAGCTGTTTTCGTGAACGTGAACATCAGAGCCAAATGTATCTTCCAAAACTTTCATAATCTCCAGTTTTTGTGATTCATCCTTCAAATAGTAATGATGGCACCACAATGCAGGATTATCTCGCCCGATTCTAAAATAGCCTTCCTGAGTCATTCCAAAATTTTCACCTGCATCATTAGCACACTGGTAAGTTCCAACGATTGTAAAATCCTCACCGCGAACATAACGGCTTCCAATGGTAACTGTATCCCCAATATTCAAGCCTAAATCCTTCATCAAAAATTCAGTGATTACAATTTCATTTTCTTTTGTACAGGTTTTTCCATCAAAAATATGAAAGGATTCAGGTGCATCAGTAACATTTGCTGTATAATCCTTGCCGTTCATACGAAGAGTTGGCATTCCCAGAACATAATGCTCTGTAATTTCAGAATAATCTTTTATGATTGCTTCAAAATCTTCCATTGTTTCATTGCCAAAACTCTGAATACCAAGATGCATGTCGGTTGGATTAAAAGCATCCATAAGTCCTTCCCCATTTGGACCAAGCCAGGAATTAAGTCGACCAGCAAGACTTGCAAACAATACAAGAAGAATTGAAATTATCAATGTACTCAAATAATTTCCCTTACGGGAAACAATCTGTCGCAAAGCAATCCAGAAAAGAAGTCCTTTTTTATGAAACCCACCATTTCTTTTTACTTCCTCACGATTTTCCAGATCCTTTATACTTTCAAGAGGACTGATTTTTTTAATTCCCCGAACTTCAACATAAATAAAACCTGCCAGGATCACAAAGAGTAGAATCAAAAATCCAAAGCTCAGCAAAACAGGTACTGTCACAGGCACAGCAAGACTTGTAGTTGTAGACTGCATCTGTAAAATCACTTGTGAGAAAACTGGACTTACAGTAAATCCTGCAATTTCTCCAGATAAAACTGGGATCATAAAAAGAACGCAAAAATTCACAGCCAGTACTTTTGATGTATACCCCAATTCCTTATAAATACCAAAGTTTCGGTTCTCACTTTTTACAGCAGACTTTACTGAATGTCCCAAAATAAACGCTGTAACCAGAAACAGAACAATAGCAAACGAACCAAACATTGCCCCAAAGGAATTTGAAAGCAGAAGCATAAAATTGACCATCGTATCTGTAGTATGAACATCTTCCGTATATTTTGAGAGATTTGTATTTTCATTCAGGTAAAGATTAAAGTTCTCGCTGTCTTTGCCATCTGATTTTTCCTGAACATGAAGCAGAATCCCGCTTCTGGCAAGAGCATCAATTCCAGATTCCTCAGCCATCACTTTCATTTCTTCAAAATCCGCTTTAGAAATCAGAATAGACTTCATTCCAACCATGGAACTACCCATAAAAGGATCCTCAAAAAATCCTGCAATCGTCAAAGATTTTACAAGACCGTTTCGCCCCACAACCACATCAATCTTTTCCCCAATTTCAGAATGTTCATAAATCTCAATAAAAGAAAGGGGCACCAGACATTCACCATTGCCAATTTCTAATTCCGCATTCTGCATTCCAAATTTCTTATATCTTCCGTCATCAATCAAAAAACAACCTTCGCTGTCACTTTCTATGTGATGAACTTCATAATTAGCCATAATCAATTTATGACTGTTTACAAAATCCACTTTCTCAAGGGCTTTGATTTCATGTAAAAGTTCAAGTTCTTCATCATCACTAAGTTTTGTAAGCCAGAAAGAAATGTCACCAAACTGTCCTCGGGCAATTTCCTCTTTTTCGTATTCTGAAGTACTGTTCAAAACTGTAAACAACGAACCACAGACTCCACAAACTATAAACACAAAGGCAAAGATTCCCAAAAGCGATCCGTAATGAGATTTAATCAAAGACTTTAAAATAATTCTGCTTCTACCCATAAAACCATTCCAAATTTTTACTTGTCTACCAACCTTTCTCCAAGAGCCATTTACTCAAAGTCTCTTCCCGTTCCTTTTCTTTTCCTTCTTCAATCTTTCCAAGTTCAATACTGCCATTTATTTTTCCGTCTGCAATATAAATGATTTTTTCACCGCAGCAAGCAGTTTTCAAATCGTGAGTTACCATTAAAATTGTCTGACCACCACGATTTAATTCTGTAAAAAGCTTCATGACTTCATCAGAATTGGCCCGATTCAAAGCCCCGGTAGGTTCGTCGGCAAAAAGAATTTCCGGCTCATTAATTACAGACCTGGCAATTGAACAACGCTGATTTTCCCCGCCGCTAGTCAGATACGGAAATTTCAGAGCTGCATCCTGTAAGTTCATTTTTTCAAAAAGCTCTTCTACCTTTTCCAAAGTTTCTTTTTCATTTCGACCCTTCTTCAAAAATCCTGATACAGCCACATTTTCCTTGAGCGTCAGATTCGAAATTAAATTAGCATCCTGAAACACAAATCCAAAACTTTGACTTCTAACTTTCGCCATTACTTTTTCCGAATTAGAAAGAATTTCCTGTCCGTTAAAAATTATCTTCCCACTAGAAATTTTGTCCGTGCCGCTTAGGGCATAGAGCAAAGTTGATTTTCCAGCACCTGAACTCCCCATAATCACAGTAAAGCTTCCTTTTTCAATTTCAAGAGATACGTTATCAAGGATTTTTACTTCGTCTTTTCCGTTTTTCACTATTTTGGAAATATTTTCTGCCTTCAATAAAATCATCTTTTTCTCCATAACCTAAGCTACAATCAGCTTTTTCTTTCCGGTTTTTTCATCCACTTTAATTTCTTCCACAACTTCAATCTGATATTTAACAAATTGCAGGTGTTTATCTTCCAGAAGTTTCTTAAAGAACAATTCCAGCTCCATTAAAATTGCTCTTTCTTTTTCTGCATCCTCAATCTGGATTTTCATTATAAAATCTTCATTTCCATTCCTTATAAACTGATAATCCAAAAGTCCTTCAATACAGATTCCTTCAACGGAAAGTGGATGAATAAAATCTTTTTTGCCATTTTTTTCAAACCACATAATGTCTTCTTGACGGCTCTGTACAATTTTGGTTCTTGTAAAGGGACAAAAATCCGACTTATCTAAAATTTCCAGACGATCTGTAATTTCATAACGGATTAAAGGCTGCAAATAATTATAAAGACAAGTTACAAACATTCTGCCATTAAGAACTTCAATGAAATTCAAATCATCAAAAAGAAACATTCCTTCTTCAGAATCCGCTTCAACACCAAGAGCAAGGCTTTCAGAAGCACCATAAAAGTTGATGATTTTCTTTCCAAAAGTTTCTTCCAAATTTTTTCTAAGTCCTGGAATCAAAGGTTCACCACAGGTTACAAACTGATTTACCTTCTTTAAATCAATCTGAAGATTACCTTCCTGAACAAGGCCTGCAATAATTTTTAATCCACTTGGATAACCAACAATAAAATTAGGTTTAAAATCTTCTATTTTTTTACGCCAGTTATCTAAAGGTTCATTAATATCTAAAAATAAGGTCTGAGCTCCAAACGCCTTGCAAGTAGAACCAATTGATTCCACTCCTGCATAAGGGCCATCAGTTGCAGCAATATATAAAAACCGCACTCCAGTCAGAAGAATCTTCGTCAGCTTAAAAAGACTGATATTCCACATGCACCCCCGAGTAATACCAGCCATTACAGTTTGCCAGGCCAAGTTGTCGTACAAAAAATAGCGTGGAGTTCCGGTTGAACCAGAAGAATGAACAGTGTGTATTTTAAGCTGCTCATAATCTCCACCAACTGCATTCTTATCTGTTAGAATTTCTGTAAAGTTTTCAAAAAGGATCTGCTTGTTGATTATAGGGAACTTTTCAATTGGAGTTGAATTAATGTTTGTGCTGTTTATTCCTGCCTGTTCAAAACTCTTTTTGTAAAAATCAGAATGTTCATAGGCGTAGCGAAGAATTTTGCGCATTTCTTTCTGCTGATTTTTTTGCAGAGCTTTTTGAGAACAATGAACATTTTTTCTAAATTCCAAAAATTTTGCGATTAAATGTAAAGTCATTTTTCTTCCTTTTATTTGATTTCAAACTTCCAGTTCTTTTTATAATTTTCCCGGTGATAATAAGTTGCCGTCAGATTTTTCTGATCAAAAAT
>JAKSTH010000153.1 GCA_024402655.1 Treponema sp.
ACTGAAAATGTACTCCACGCAATGAAAATCAGTAAAGAAACCCAATATAGTTATTGGGATTCACTTATTATTGCAATGGCCATTGATACAGGCTGTTCTGTTTTATATTCAGAAGATTTAAATAATGGGCAGGAAATAGAAGGCCTAAAAATCATTAATCCTTTTACTGTATAATAAAGATATTTAAGAAACAAATCCAATGAAATCAGAAAAGTACTGAAAAAATCAGCCCCCGGCAATCTTGAATTACTGCCGAGGGTTGATTCTATTTTATTAGACTATATTATGTATTAGTCGTGGAGTTTACGTTTATCAATTACGCGAACTGCCTTACCTTCACTACGTGTGATTGTTTTTGGCTGAACAAGGTGCATTTTTGGTCCAATACCAAGCATTGTTCTCATTGCTACTTCAAGAGCTTTTTCTTTAGCCTGGATTGTAGCAGCATCCCAAGAAGCCTGTTCTGCGTTCAATTCTACATTTACATCGAGTGTATCTGTATTGTTTACGCGATCAACTTCAATAAGATAGTTTGGATCATAACCTTCATTCAAAAGAACAGTTTCAATCTGGCTTGGGAATACGTTTACACCACGAATGATAAGCATATCATCTGAACGTCCCTTTGGTTTAGACATTTTTACATGTGTACGTCCACAAGAACATTTTTTGCGTGTAAGTACACAAAGGTCACGAGTTCTATAGCGAAGTAATGGGAAAGCTTCTTTATCCAAAGATGTAAATACCAATTCACCAACTTCACCTTCTGGAAGAACCTCACCTGTATCTGGATCAATAATTTCTGCATAGAAGTGGTCTTCGTTAATGTGCATACCTGTCTGTTCTTCACATTCGAAAGATACACCAGGACCAGAAGTTTCTGTAAGACCGTAAATATCGTAAGCTTTAATTCCAAGACCTTTTTCAATGCTGCGGCGCATTTCTTCTGTCCAAGGTTCAGCACCAAAAATACCAGCTTTAAGTTTGTTATCTTCTGGTTTATAGCCTTTTTCTTTTAATGTTTCTGCAATGTATGCTGCATATGAAGGTGTACAACAAATAATTGTTGAACCAAGGTCCATCATAAACTGAATCTGGCGTTCTGTGTTTCCAGAAGACATTGGAAGTGTCAAACATCCAACCTTGTGTGAACCACCATTAAGACCAGGACCACCTGTAAAAAGTCCGTATCCGTAACAAACCTGACATACATCTTCATTTGTACCGCCGGCAGCTACAATAGCACGGGCACAACATTCTTCCCAAAGTTCAACATCATTCTGTGTGTAGAATGCAACTACGCGTTTACCTGTTGTTCCAGATGTAGACTGAATACGAACACAATTCTTTAAATCTGTACCAAGCAATCCGTATGGATATGCATCACGCAAATCATTCTTTGTTAAGAAAGGCAATTTTTTAATATCGTCAATTGTCTGGATATCTTCTGGTTTTACACCTTTAGCATCCATCAAGTCGCGGTAATATTTTACGTTTTCATAAACGTGTTTTACCTGTTTTCTGATTTTTTCATTCTGAATCTCAATGATTTTTTCACGAGGTGCAGTTTCAATTTCTGGCTGATAGTAATTTTTTGCCATTCTGTTTCTCCTTGTATATAGCAACTCTTGTGCTCTCTAAAATAGTAAAATCGGGAAAACCAATTATACAATAGAAACATTATACCACAGATTTTTTAATAATCTAAAATTTTTTAATTCCTATTAAACTTTTTTTGAAAATTTGAGATTACTCAGAATATAAAAAACCTGTATATGCACCCTGATAAATATTACATGGCATAAAATCATGCTTTTTTACCATTGGAATTTTTCCTGCATATAAATTTTCTGCATCTGCAAGAACTTTTTGAACTGCTTCTGCAGAAAGTGGACATTCACTGTGACTTGGATATATTTTTTCAATTTTCTGATTTACAACTAGACTACACAGTTTTTTCAACGAATCCAGATATAAAGGAAAATTTCTATTTTCACCAAACATGAAAATCATTCCGTTATGCTGAACCCCATCTCCTGTAAGAATAAAATGCTTTTGTTCTTCTAAAAATGCAACGCTTCCGTAAGTGTGACCAGGAATATGAATCACTTTTAATTTATATTCCCCCGCAGAAAGTATATCACCTTCTTTAAGTTCGTGTTTTTCTATATTTTCTGGAATCATTTTAAAATCATCACTGTGAACATAACAACTGCCAAATTCTTTAAGACCACCAGTATGATCCATGTCACCATGTGTAAGGGCAACTTTTAATGGAAGATCTGTAATTTTTTTTACTTCTGCAAAAATGTTTGAATCAGGAAATGCGGTATCAATTAAAAGTGCATCATTTTCACCTGTAAAAAGAAAGCAGCGTACACGACCATCGTCAAGAATATAAAATCCTTCAAGTTCTTTTGTAACTTTAATCATATTAAAGCATCTCCTTTTTGCGGCAGAATTCAACTGCTGGAATAAATTGTTCTATATCTTTTAGAGAATAACCCATTTTATTTAAATAAATTTGGCCCGAAAGCTGTTTTGCCTGCATAAGCATTTTTCTTATTTCAGGAGCAATGTCCGGACCAAAAACATCTTCTGTAAGTAAAACATAAGCTCTAGCCACATCATATTCTTTTGGACCATGACAAAGATTCATAAAATCAATAACAAAAATTTTTTCCGGATTCTGTTTAGAACGCAGGAGATTTGCAAAATGAAAATCGCCATGGCACAAAAAGTTTCCATCTGGCAAAGACGCTGTGTGTGGATAACCAAAAAAATTCAGATAATCTTTATAAGAAATGCAGTCTGTGGAAGTATGATTAATAAAATCTTTATGAATGGAAGCAAGACTTTCAATTCGCTGCAAAACATATTCCTGATTCTGAATATTACCCATAACTTCCTGCAGCAAATCCTGACCGTCAATTTTTTCGTAAACAATGCCAGTTCTGCCGTCCATAACATTGTGAAGAATTTCGTACGCTTTTGGTGAGGGAATGCCAAGTTTATTTGTAAGAGTGGAATTGTTAAATTCCCGGTGAATATCTTCTACCAGATAACCTGATTTAAAAAGCTTCAGGATTTTTCCTTCCTGGTAATCGTAAACTTCTGCAGTGTTTCCTATGGCAATTTGTTTCATATTATAGATTTAATCTTCAATTTTTTTTATATCGTCTTCTTGAAATATATCATAGTAATGTTTGTATATCATGAAAGAACGCAGAATCATAAAAAAGCCGCCTAAAGTTCCAATAAAACCATAGAAAACAAGTACATTTCCAACATAAGGAACAGGCAGCTTGTCAAAAATAAATAAACAAATGATTGCCGAAATAAAAACTAATATATATTTGAAAATATCTTTCTTCCATGCCTTTCGGGACTTAATAACCAACTTTGCGTCATTATATTCATCGGCAGGAACTTTAGGTATTGTCTGAACAATAATATTCAATAAAAAACTATTCATAATTTTAAAACACTCCTCTTTTTAATATTAAAGCATTTGTGTGGTTAAATCAAAAATAATTATTTATTTTTCACAAAGTAACAGTTCATTTGGCCTTTTCCTTTTACTTCAATCAGGACAGGGGCTTCATACTGAACTTTATCTTTTGTCTGGAGCCAGGTGTTTTCGGAAACATGAATCTGCATAGGCTCTCCTGTACTTTCCATGCGGCTGGCAACATTAACTGTGTCGCCCCACACATCATAAATGAATTTTGTTTTACCAATTACGCCGGCAACAAGATTTCCAGAGTTAATTCCAATTCTGATTTGTATCTGTACAGGAGATTTTTTATTGAACTGCTGAACATCGGCCAAAAGTCCCTGAGCAAAATGAATCATTTTTAAGGCACCGTCAGAATCGTTTTGTGTTGTAAGACCGGTTGCTGCCATGTAAGCGTCCCCAATAGTTTTGATTTTTTCAATTCCTTCAGTTTTAGCACGCTTATCAAAAAGAGAAACCAGTTCATTCAGCATGGAAACAGTCTGCTGGGCAGTCATCTGGCTGCTCATTTTTGTAAAACCAACAATATCTGTAAATAAAATTGTGGCATTAGGATATGTCTGTGAAATAGTTTTATCTGGATGTTCTGTTAATTCACGGGCAATTGGAGCTGGTAAAATATTCAAAAGCAGATGTTCAGCCTTTTCATTTGCTATGCGAAGTTCTTTTGTTCTTTCATCAACTGTAATTTCAAGTTCCCGTTTATAATTTTCAAGAATTTCAACTTCTCGTTTGTGTGCAGACTCAATTTCTTCATTTGAATCCAGAACAACAAAAACATAAAGCACAATTGCCATAAATACAGTAGAAAAATTTGAAAGATAAAAACCGCGTATCATTAGTGAAAATCCAGATGAAATAAATGGAATAGCAAGGAATAAAACCAAAGGAATACGTACTCTTTTGGAAATATTATGATAGTTAATTGAAATAAGAATAATCTGAAGAATCA
>JAKSTH010000154.1 GCA_024402655.1 Treponema sp.
TTTGCAGGTTTCTGATTAGGATTACATCCATATTTAAGTTCGAGTTCTTTCATAGCTTCCAATATAGAGTAAAAAACGGTTTTACACAATGATATTATCGGTGGCTGCTTTCTTTGACTTGTTGTCTAATTGTTTGAAAACTGGATTGGCGAAAAAGCTCATTACGAAGAATAAAAGACCTGGCATAAAGAAAAGACCAGCTATTAATGTTGTAAGGTTTAATGACCAGAGAATAAGAATAGCAGCGGCCAAAAGTACAGCAATAAAACTTTTTGTCATGTACTGAAGGCTTAATATAAAACTGTTTCTTACAAATTGTTTAATTGTGTTGTGATAGTGAGCCATAACTGGGAAAGTAAAAATTGTAGAAAAAGCAAAAATCAACATGTAAACAAGGCAGAATAACTTTCCAAATAATTCTGCATCATCTCCACGGAAAATTCC
This sequence comes from Treponema sp., assembly GCA_024402655.1. Lineage (GTDB taxonomy): Bacteria > Spirochaetota > Spirochaetia > Treponematales > Treponemataceae > Treponema_D. Next base: position 445 of record JAKSTH010000154.1, read on the forward strand.
CCAGCAAAGAGTTACAGCATAAAATGCAGGTGCAATAAATAACCACATTATTGTTCCCTGCTTAAAATTTTCTTTGAATGATTTAAAGAACCATGTAACAATATTTCCCTCTTCATCATTCAAAAGCTTTAAACATACATAGCAGGCAGCGCAAGAAGAAGCACCAATTGTAAAAATAGGAAGACTACAAATCACCCAAAGTGCATTTACAACAATCAGTTTTAAACCTTTCACAATACTACTCATGCTTCTACCTGCCAGATATTTATTTATTTTTATTGAAAATGCGAGTTTCTGCTTTTCCAGTTGCTAAATCGATATAGCGAACAAAAAGAGAAACTTTGTTATCTTCGTTTAAAGAAGTCCAGATAAGATTTGCAAAAGAATCAATATCACCTTTTACTTCTACTTTTACTGGTTCACCTTCGAAACTAGGAAGTGGATTTCCGTCTTCCATGTATGTGTGAATATAATGACCTTCACCTTTCTGTGGACAGTCATAAGTATAAGTAAAACGAAGTGTATTATCACCATTTCCATTGTCGCTTTTTAAGATAGAAAGAGCATAATCATATTTTCCACCGTCTACAGTAAGCAATGAAGAAATACGTGGTGTGTAGTTTGGTGCATCGTGTTCATACTTACGGCTTCTGAGAGATTCTTCAAATGTAAGACCTTTTTTAAGTCCTTCATAAATTGTATCTGTCTGATCCCCATTTGTAACAATAGTTTTGTTTCCAAGTTCACGAACTGCAGCATAAATAATAAGACTTGGATCTCCTGCAATTAACGATGGATCAAAAGCTTTTGTACGGATAACATCTTTTCCATCTTCCTGTTCTGTAACAAAAACACGGTTACGGCTTCCTGCACTACGACCCATTGTCCAATATGCAGAAACAGCATATTTTCCGTCCTCACTAAGACCAGCAATAATACCGCGTCCTGGGTAACTTGTTCTGCTCAATTCTTCTTTTGTGTTTACGATTTTCATTTATTTAGATAACTCCTTTTCTACTTTATCATGCATATCTTCCATGATTTTCATAACTGCATCTACAGTAAGCTGTTTTGGATCTTCACAATCGGCTGGAACATTTTCCAAAACTTTATTTCTAAAAGATTTACATTCAACAATATCGCTGGCTGTCATTCTTACAACAGATGGAACAACATAATCAGCAAGCATATCTTCTGGATTGTCTGGATTAATATGGAGACAAGCACCGTTAATTGAAACAGGAAGCATAATATCAAACAAACGAAGATAACTGTCTATTTCTCTTAAACCGCGTTTTGTTTCTGGTTTTCCTGGTCTATAACGAGTTCCACTTGGGAATACAAGAATGATTTCTCCACGTTTTTTACAAGTGTCCATTGCTCTCATAGCTGCAAAGTTGATTTTTCTAGCTCGTTTTTCTTCTTCATCAAATTCTTCATCAGATACTTTGCCTTTTAAAGCATCAAGACTTCTTGTAGGATAAATTACAACACGAGTAAAACTTTCTGAAAATGCACGTACCCCGGCACTGGCTTCATTTAATTTCATTCCGGCAATTGCAACTACACGTTTAGCCATATCAGCTGCCCAATCATAACCAGAATGTTCAAGAAGATATAAAATTGATGGCAAATCTGTGTTAGAGAAATGTTCCATCATAATAACACCAGTTTTTCCTTCATTAACAATTGCATCATAAAACTTTTTAAAATTTTCAATGTTGCCTAAGCCTGAACCTTCAAGAAGATTATCTTTAAGAAGATAGTCCATGTACTTTCTTGTTTCCATGTTAGCAGGCTGGTAGATACAAGTTTCATCAATTTTTGCTGCTGCTTTTGATGCTTGTGTCATTTGTGTAAAAAACATTTTAAACTTATCACGTAATGTTTCTGGCATTCAGTTTGCTCCTAAAAATATTTTCAAAAAATAGTTAGATATTTAGTAAGATATTATAGAATATTTTTTACTTTTTGCATATAAAATACATAATATGTCTCGTATTTTATGTATATGTTTAAGTTCAACAATTCAACGTTCCGTAGCTTTTGAAGGATTAAATCTTACAAAAGTTAACCGTTCAAATCATTACAGTCAGTATGCTTCTGGAAAAGCAATTAATTCTGCCAGAGTTTTAAATCAACTGGAAAAAGGGTGCTCCTTAAGCATTTGTCCTGCTGGCGAAAAAAATCTTGATTTATTTTTAACTCTTGCAGAAAAAGATGATTTAGAGATTCAGACAGTTTCTATTCCAGGTTTTACAAGAGAATGCTGGACTTTACTGGACACAAAAAATGAAACTACAACAGAACTTGTTGTTGGAGAACCAGTTACCATAGATGATAAACCGATGGATGTGGAAAATCAGGAAGTAAAACTTTTAAAATTGATTTACGAAGCTTTTCCTTTGGTTGATGCAGTTCTTCTTGCAGGAAGCAGACCAGGAATCTGGCATGACGATTTATATGCAGCAATTGCAGGCATGGCAAAAGATAACGGAAAGATTTTCCTTGCAGATTATATTGGTCAGGATATGGAAAAAACTTTAAAACAAGTTACTCCAGATATTATAAAAATTAATGATGAAGAATTTATAAAAACCTTTTATCCTTCAGAAGAAATCCAGGATTTTAGTGAAGAAAAACTTAAAAACAGTATCATAGAAATCAGCAAAAAACTTGGAAACATGGTAGTTGTTACACGAGGAACAAAATCTACTTATGGCGCAAAAAATGGTGAATTTTCAGAATGCCCTGTAGAAAAAGTGAAAGCCCTGAACACAACAGCTTGCGGCGACAGTTTTAATGCAGGTTTTCTTTATGAATATTTAAAATCAGGTGATTTTACTCAGGCTCTAAAAAAAGGAACCTGGTGTGCAGCTAGAAATGCAGAAGTTGAAGCACCTGGAAGTCTATACTAAATTTAAATTTCTACACTTTACTAATTATAGGTAATTGCTCCGATTGTATGGTACTTTATTTCTTGTACAATAGTATACGAGAGATTAAATCCTTTTGGAGTAAAAAATGATTCAGAAAAAACCTTTGGTAAATGATCTTTATACAGCAGACCCTTCTGCTCATGTATTTAATGGAAAAATTTATATTTATCCATCACATGATGAAGATAAAGATGTTGAAAACAACGATAATGGTGACCAGTATGACATGAAAGATTACCATGTTTACGAAATGGCTGATGAAAACACACTTCCTCGCGACTGTGGATGTGCTTTCAAATTGGAAGACGTAAAATGGGCATCTAAACAGCTTTGGGCTCCTGATTGTGTAGAAAAAGATGGAAAATACTATTTCTACTTCCCTGCTCGCGACAAAAACGGTATGTTCCGTGTTGGTGTAGCAATTGGCGACAAACCAGAAGGTCCTTTCAAACCTGAAGACAATTATATCCAGGGTACATACAGTATTGACCCTTGTACTTTCCCTGATACAGACGGAAAATATTATCTTACATTTGGTGGAATCTGGGGTGGTCAGCTTGATCAGTACAGAAACAACAAATGGTCTGCAGATAACAAAGAACCAAAAGGTGATGAACTTGCTTGTACTGCAAAAATTGCTCTTCTTAAAGACAATATGAAAGAAATTGCAGAAGAACCAAAAGACATTGTTATTTTGGATGAAAATGGAAAACCATTAACAGGTGGAGATGAAGAACGCCGTTATTTTGAAGATCCTTGGATGTTCAAAAAAGGTGACACATATTACTTTACATATTCAACTGGTACAACACACCTTTTGTGCTACTCAACATCAAAATCACCATATGGACCTTTCACATACGGTGGCGTTATTTTGACACCAGTTTTAGGATGGACAACACACCACTCTATTCTTGAATACAAAGGAAAATGGTATTTGTTCTACCATGACTGTGAACGTTCAAATGGTATTAACCAGAAACGTAACGTAAAATTCCGTGAATTGAAATTCGATGACAAAGGCGGAATTAT
>JAKSTH010000155.1 GCA_024402655.1 Treponema sp.
ATTCCATTTAGATTTTGAGAATTCTGAAGGAAGAATATTTTCGTTTCTGTCGAAAATGCGTTTGTGATTCATGTATGAACTGCGAGGGAAAATAACCCAGCGTTTTGAATCTTTTTCAAAGTTGCCTGGTTTACGGCAAGGTTCCAGTTCTGGTATTTCCATGCTTTCGTAAGCGTGATCTACACGGGTTGTAGGACGGAAAAGTACTGGAGTATTATATTTTTCAGAAAGTTCAAAGGCTTCCTGAATCATTTCGTAAGCTTCTTGTGGAGTTGAAGGGTCAAAACATGGAAGTTTTGAATACTGAGCAAAGTTTCTGGTATCTTGTTCGGTCTGGCTGGAAATAGGACCTGGATCGTCGGCAGAAACAATTACCATGCCGCCTTTTACACCAACATAAGAAAGACACATAACAGGGTCACTGGCAACATTAAGACCAACCTGCTTCATTGTTACTAAAGTACGGCTACCAGCATAGCTTGCACCAGCTGCAACTTCTACGGCGGCTTTTTCGTTAATAGACCATTCTACATAAGTTCCGGTCTTACCTTTATATTTAGAAATGAATTCAATAATTTCGCTGGATGGTGTTCCAGGATAACCGGCTACAAGATTTACTCCGGCTTTTAATGCTCCAAGCGCAATTGCCTGGTTTCCCATAATCATTTGTTTAGACATATCATCCATTTTACTACATTTTTGGTTTAAATGGAATGAAATGAAAATAACATATGTTAGTCTAATGGAATATAATTTACGGTCATGGCGTAATTATTTTCTGATTCTTTATAAGCATTTATAATGTACTTAATATTATGGAATTCACCATTTTTGATTTTTGTTCTTGCTTCAAAAGTGATGGTATCTTTATCATGATTTTTAAAATCCAGAAGATTTTTTGCTACAACTGGTAAATCTTGTGGGTGAATCAGGTTGATTATTTTTTTAGTGTTCCAGCAGATTACTTCGTCTTTTGTGTAGCCGGTATATTCCAAAAAGCTTACATTTACAAAAAGGAATTGAAGCATTGGGAATTTGGCTCTTATGCCTTTTGCGTATTTGATTCTTACCAGAGTGATTAAAACACTGCTGTTATCAATAATAAGCTGGAGTCTGTTATTTGTCTGTTCCAAATCTTTTGCATTTTTAATTTGAGCGGTAATGTCGTCTACCAATATATAGAAAATAATTTGCTCGCCGTTTTTACTGATTCTCCAGATGTGAGACTTTATCCATAAAGAAGGAAGGTTTCTGTCTGGTTTGTATTCTGTAAGTAAAGTTACTTCTTCATCATTCTGGGCTGCTTTGTTAATTGCTTCTCTAAGTGCATGGGCATCTTTGTGGCTCATGTGTGAATAGAATTTGCGTTTGAATATGTCTACAGTTTTGTTGTTATAGCCAATAAGGTTTAAGAACTGTTCATTTAAACGGATAAATGACAAATGGCCGTTTAAACTTTCTGCAATACAAGCTGGTCCTACAAAGTTTTCAAAAATTGCAGTTTCCATGCTGTCTGTACTAAAGAAGTTGTTTACATCTACCAGGCTCTTTAATTTTTGTGGTGTTGGAATGTCTGCTTTTGTATGAGATTTAAGCAATGCTTCGAATTTTTTTAGTGGAATTGGTTTTGAATACAAAAAACCCTGAATTGTGTCGCAGCCAAGACTTGAAAGGAAGCTTGCCTGCTCTGGTGTTTCTACTCCTTCTGCAATGGTTGCCAGTTCCAGCATATTTGCCATGCGCATTACAGAACTGATAATGTTTCCACCACGGTTTTTGTTTTCTTTTCCACGGAGAAAGCCCATATCAAGTTTAAGAATGTCGATTGGGAAATCTTTTAATGTATTTAAAGAAGAATAACCGCTTCCAAAGTCGTCCATGGCAATCTGAAAACCAAGCTGCTTAAGTTTTGTAATTCTGTTTATAAGCATATCCTGATCTTTCATTACTGCACTTTCTGTAATTTCCAGATGAATATATTCATATGGGATATTATATTTTTTTTGCAGGTTGCTGATGTAATTTATTGTTTTGTCATTATCCATGCTGACACGGGAAATGTTTACAGAAATTGGAACTATATCAATTCCGTCGTCCAGCCATTTACGAACTGCAGCAAAGGTTTTTTCCCAGACAATGTGGTCAAAGTCCAGAATAAAGCCATTTTTTTCGAAAATTGGGATAAAACTGCTTGGTGAAAGAATTTCTCCATCCTTTTTTATCCAGCGGCTAAGTGTTTCGGCTCCAACAATTGTTTTTGTGGAATGGCTGTATTGTGGCTGAAAATAAATCTGAAATTCATCATTATCCACAGCACTTTTAAGCTGGGCTGTAATGGAAGATTCCAGAAAAACTTCGTTGTAAAGACGCTGATTAAAAATTGCAAAGGCATTATGAACACGGTCTGTAATGTTGTTCATGGCTAAAGTTGCGTTATTCATGGCCTGAGAAATATTTGTTTCTTTTGGTCCAAGAATGTAAATACCACAGCGTACGGAAACAGGATAGTTTACTCCGTAATCTGTAAGGTCAAAAGATTCCATTTCGTAAACTTGTTCCAGATTAAAAATGGTATTTGGGAATGCAAGCATAAAGTTTCCGGCACCAAGGCGGGCGCAAATACCAATGTCTGAAACAAGATTTACAAGACCTTTTGAAACTTCTTTTATGGCAATGGTTCCTGTTTCAAAACCATAAAGATTATTAATTAACTGAAGCTTATCTATATCAACTGATAAAAGGGCATATTCCAAATCTGGGTTTAATTTTCTGAGTTTTTTTAATTCATGAATAAAGCTGTAATTATTTAAAAGACCGGTTTCTGTGTCATGAGAAACCCGGTACTTCATTTCATCATTCATGTATTGAATACAGCTTTCTATTTTTGTGTATCCGTTGGCTACTGCTTCTACAAATTTGTTACAAGAAGGATATCCGCAGGAATTACAGTCAACATGCTGTTTTGCTTTTGTGTCTTTGTGTAAAAGCTGGAAGATTTCTGAGCGTACTGTTTCTGGTATAGAAGGAATTTGTCTATAGCGGGAATTAAATTTGCAGTGGAAATCTTGAGGATTAATGTCTTTGAAAAATGATTCAATTTTTTTAAAGTTTTCTTCTGAATCCTGACTTAAAGATGGAGCTTCTTTTATTTTTTTAATGCCGCTGTAAATAAGGCTTAAATCTATAATATTTCGCTGAACTCCTGCTCCAGAAAAACATCCGAAATTACAGCCGGTAATATTTGCAAGAATAGGATTTGCCTTTTTTTCAATCATGTCTTTTGCTTTTGTAAGAATCATATTCTGCTGAGGGTTTATGGATTCATAATGAACAATTAATGATGATGGAGGCAGCAGTTTTGAAAGACAGTCGGTAAATCCGCCTGAAACTGTATAAAGGGAACCAAGATAGCAGGTTTCTAAATCGAAAGTGGCTGAGTATTTTTCAAAATCGATTGTATCTAAAACATTTAGAAGATGAAGGAATGTGACATTGTAATCTATATTGATTATGTCTTTGTAATTTTCAAATTCTTGCTTTGCACTAATGCAGGAACCAAGGAAAGCAAGTTTTGAATCATCTTTTAAATATTTTCTGACATAGATTGCAGTACACATTTCTGGTGAATAGAAAGGAATAATGTAATCAATTAAATCTGGCGAAAGACTTTCACAGTAATTTATAAATGAAGGACAGGTATTACTTAAAAATTTTTCTGTATTTTCTCCGCTTTTCTGGCTGTCACGAATGTATTTTGCATTTAACCAGATGGAAAGGTCTCCACCAAAGCCGGCATCATAAATCTTATTTACACCAAGACTTTTTAAATAGCCAAGAATTTGAAATGCTTTTTCTTTGTAAATAATATAAAAAGCTGGGGAAACTATTAAAGAGATTTTTTCATTATTATTTAATGCATCTAAAAATGCTGAAGTGTCGTCGATATAGGAACGGGCATTGTGAGAGCAATGGTCCAGACATACGCCACAGGAAATACATTTGTCTGAAACTTCTATATGAGTGGAATCATCTTTTCTAATTGAAATGTTGGCTCCAGAAGAAACACAAGTATTAACACATTTATTACAGCCATGACAGTTGGTATTAGTAAAAATTATTCCATTATTAAATCTGCTCATTTTTTACCTTTTTATATAACTTTTTATTTCTCTTATTATAGTGTTGTTTTGGTAATAGAACAAATTATTTTAAAAAAAAATATCATTCCAATCGAAGGGGAGATTCCTCCACTTCGGTCGGAATGACATAAATTTATTAAGTCGGAAT
>JAKSTH010000156.1 GCA_024402655.1 Treponema sp.
AACCACGTATGCAAAGGTGTTAAATCTTTGGTAGTAGACGGCAAAGCTGTAGAAGGCTGCGTTGTTCCATACGTAGAAGGAAAGAAAGAAGTTAATGTAGAAATTACATTAGGATAAGATTCCTCCATTCCGCTTCGCTCCAGTCGGAATGACAGTCACTTTGACTAGTCTGAATGACAACTTTGACTAGTTAAAATGTCACCTCGAGCGAAGTCGAGAGGTCTCAAAAAAGCCACATTGGTACAAAATCCGGTGTGGCTTTTTTTAGTACTAGAAACATTTTTGAAACGCTAATCTTGGACTAACGTCTTTTACAGAACCATATTTCCACATGAACGCATATAGTCTCTGCCTTCATCAAAAAAAACAAGACAATTCTCAAATTTTCAAATAGAATAAATAAAAGGAATTATTTATGAAAAAATTTATCACAATCATTTCTACAATTTTTACTATTCTGTTTGCAATAGCTATTTCCTTCTACATTGGTTACCGTGGCGGTTCCCTTATAAATAAAACTTCAGACTATCATGCCTTTCTTAAGTTTGCTGTTTTTATTTTTGTATTCTATCTTAGTTATGTTCTGCAAATTGTTATTCACGAAGGAGGCCACTTAATTGGCGGACTTCTTTCTAAATGGGACTTTATAAGTTTTAGAATTGGGACTTTTGCTTTTGTAAAAGATGAAAATAATAAAATAATCCTTAAGCGCATGAAAATTCAGGGAACTGGCGGTCAGTGTCTTATGTGTCCCCCAAAAATTGATCCTGAAAACTGCCCTTACTTTTTATACAATCTTGCCGGTGGTCTTGCAAATCTTATTCTTGGTGCTATTGCTCTTCTTATCTGTTATTTTCTGCCAGACAACTTTTTCAAACTGGCTTTTCTGGAACCTTTTGGCGTTATGGGTGTATATCTGGCGGCAACAAATCTTATTCCTTTAAGAATAGGTGGCGTTCAAAATGATGGTTATAATCTTTTTAATTTGAAAACCCCTGTAGCCAGAAGATGTTTTAATCTCACTTTAACAACAAATGCAATTCTTACAAACTCAGCTTCTTATACTGCCCTTCCTGCAGACCTGGTAAAAGAATTAAAAGAAACTGATTTTAATTCCCTGGATTTATCTAACAGTATTATTGCCAATGCTTACCAGTACCAGGGATTAGTTTATATTGCAGAAGGTGATTTGAAAAAATACTATGAAATTCAGCTGCACACTATTGAAACAAAAGATATGCTGCCTATATTCATAAAAGAATCTGAATGTGAAGCGTTATTCTGTGAAATTGTAAAACAGGAACCCAAAGAAGTTATTGAAAAACGATATACAAAAGAGCTTAAAAAATATATCAAATCAACCTTGTCGTATCCTTCCAGAAACCGCCTGATGTATGCTTACTACAAATTGTACTTAAAAGATGAAGCAAAAGCCGAAACATACTTTCAGCAGTTAAAAAAAGTTTGCAGTAAACACCTTATAAAAGCAGAGGCAAACCTGGAACTGGAAATTATAGAAAAAATCAGAGCCGGACAAATTAGTTTTTAATTAAGGTCATAACAAGGAAAAAGCAAATAATAAAAAAAAGGATGCTGAATGCCCCAAAACAAAATTAGGGGCGGTTCTGTATAATAGAACTTAACTCAGCATCCTTTTTCTATTTATTCGTCTTTCTTACTTTTTTTGTCATTAATGTCGGCAGCAATTTTTCCACCTAAAAGACCGGCAGCAAGAGTTTTAAGATCAATTCCTAAAGTTTCTCCAAGACCTTCACTTACCTGAGTAATAGTTTTCATCATATCACCCTGGAGTTTAGAAGAATCTCCGCCGTACATGTAAATCTTATCAACATTCTGATAAGCCTTTCCAGAAGCTTCTGCAATTTTAGGAAGCTGTTCAAAGTAAACTTTAAGAGCATCCAACTGCATCTGCTGTTTAGCGGCATCACCGTATTCTTTAAGTGCTTCAGCTTTTTCACGCATACCATCTGCTTCTGCAACAAGCTTAGCTTTAATGGCAGCAGCTTCTGCTTCACCCTGTGACTGAACAGCTTCTGCCAGTGCTTTTTTACCGGCAGCTTCGTTTTCCATAGCAAATTTTTCAGCTTCAGCTTTTTTCTGTCTTGTGAAAGCTTCTGCTTCTGCCTGGCGCTGAATTTCAAATGCTTCGGCTTCAGCTCTTTTCTGGCGTGTATACAAATCTGCATCTGCTTTCTGCTGAGCAGCAAATTTTTCAGCTTCTGCAGTTTTCTTTACTTCTGCATCAAGAGCTTTTTCTTTAATAGAAACTTCTTTTTCCTGAATTTCAATCTGTTTTTCCTGTCTTGCAATATTTGCATCGGCAGCTTTAATTTCAAGAACCTTACGCTGATTTTCTGTTTCAATGCCTTTAGCAGCTTCTGCTTTTGCAGCTTCTGTATCAGCCTGAAGTTGAAGACTTGCTTTTTTAATTGCCAAATCATTCTGTTTCTGAGCAATTTCAAGTTCTGCAGCAACACGAGCATCATTTGCATCTTTATCAGCCTGAGCCTGTGCAATCTTAACTTCAGCTTCTGCAGCAGCTTTTGCTTTAGCAGCATCTTTAGAAATGGCTACTGTGTTTTCAATACCAAGGTTATTAATTACACCGTTGTCATCTTTAAAGTTCTGAATATTAAAGGTTGTAAGTTCAAGACCAAGATCAAACAAGTTTGGTTTTACGTTTTCAACAACTTTTTCTGAAAGTACTTTCTTATCACCCTGAATTAAATCTTTTAATTTAATCTGAGAAATAATTTCACGAATGTTACCTTCAAGAACAGGTGTAACAACCGAAGCAATATCGCTTGTACTGTAGCCAATAAATTTTGCTGCAGCTTTTTTCATAGTTTCTGGATCCTGAGAAACTGCAATGTTTGCTACGGCATCAACTTTAATATTAATGGCATCCTGAGTTGGAATTGAATCTCTTGAAACAAAATCTACCTGAATATTTTCCAAAGTCATGTAGTCTATTCGCTGCAAAAAAGGAATAACAAAAATGGCCTTACCAGTTACAGTTTTAGAACCGAATGGACCTACACGAATACCAATTCTATTCTTAGGAACTTTCTTATAAGAAATAAAGAACAGAAATAAGATTGCGGCAATAATGCCTAAAATTACTAATGGTGTCATAAAATCCTCCATACTTTTTTGTATATAGATTAATTATATGTATAAACTTTCAAAAAACAAAGAAAAAACTTATGAAAAATGGTAGGGGAAAATAACCAAATTACTAAAAACAACAGTACCCCAATTCAATTTTATTGGTTATACTTATAGAACCACAAAAAAAATTTGGAGCAATTTATATGTTTACAAAAGCAGATGCAGAAAAAATCCTTAGTGAAAAAAATCAGTTACATATTTTAAAGGATTTTGACAGTCTTTCAGATGAAAAGAAAAAGGAATTTTTAGACCAGATTGAAAACATCAACTGGGATGATATTAAAATGATTGGAACAGAAACTGCCAGTGCAAGAGGTGAATTTTCAGTTCCACCTGCAGTTTCAATAGAAGAAATTGAAGCAAGCAAAGAAAAGTTCTTAAAAGCAGGTATTGAATCAATTAAAAAAGGCGAAGTTGCAGCAGTATTACTAGCTGGTGGAATGGGTACTCGCCTAGGATTTGATTTACCAAAAGGATGTTTTAATGTAGGAACAAGTCGCCAGCTTTATATTTTTGAATGTCTTATTAATAACTTAATGGATGTTGTAAAACAATGCGATGCTTTCATTCCATTATATATTATGACTTCAGAAAAAAATGATGCTGCTACAAAAGGCTTTTTTGAAGAACACAATTATTTTGGCTATAACAAAGATTATGTAAAATTCTTTATTCAGGATATGGCTTGCGCTGTTGATTATAACGGCAAACTTTTACTGGAAGAAAAAGGTCGTCTTGCTACTTCTCCAAATGGAAACGGCGGATGGTTCACTTCTATGGTAAAAGCTGGCTTAGACAAAGATTTACACAACCGCAATGTAAAATGGATTAACATTTTTGCAGTTGATAATGTTTGCCAGCGCATAGCAGATCCTGTATTTGTTGGTGCTACAATCCTTGGAAATTACGAATGCAGTTCTAAAGTTGTTCGTAAAGTTGAACCAAATGAAAAAATGGGACTTCTTTGTCTGGAAGATGGACAGCCTTCTATTGTTGAATACTATGAAATGTCAAAAGAAATGGCAGAAGCAAAAGCTGATGATGGCAGCCTTTTATATAAATATGGCGTTATCTT
>JAKSTH010000157.1 GCA_024402655.1 Treponema sp.
GAAGCTATTAGCAAACCGGCTAAAAGAAATATATATTCAAGCAAGAGTAAGCTTGTGTTTGCAACCTAACTTTTATTGAACGAAACCAGATTGTGATGTATAATTTTTTTATGTTTGTCGCAAATAAATGTTTAGTACATTACTGTCGGAATCAGGCTCTTTCTTCTTTTGACAGCAATGAAGAAATTTTGGATCAGAGAAACTATTGTTTAGACCATATTCCAGATCCTGGAAAAATTAAAGATCAGATTTACCATTATATTCAGACTCACGACAAAATTATTGGTCTTAATGCAAGTGGCATTGTTTTTAAAAATATAGATCTTTCAAATAAAAAATTCTTTGGTTGTAATTTCAGTCACTGTACTTTCGACAACATCCATTCCAACAATGTTTTACTGCGCATGTGCATTTTCGACTTTGGAACTTTTAACGACTGCAACATGACTCACAGCAATATGATTTTTACATCTTTTTCTGGCTGTACATTTTCCAGCACTTTGTTCACCTCCAGCGACATAATTCAAAGCAACATGAACGGAATTAGAGCTCACCAGACCAGTTTCGATGATTCAGATTTATTCAATTCCCGCTTTATTAACGCAAAGCTTATTGATACTTCTTTTAGAAACTGCAACGTTAAAAAAACCCTTTTTAATCACACAAAACGCACAAATGTTTCTTTTAAAATGTCCAACACTCGCGAAGCCGTTTTTTCTAAAGATGATTCTGAATTCGGTACTCTTGACAACAACGGCGATCCTGGAGAAAAAGATTCTATAGGAGCACTTATATGAAAGTTTATTACAATCTTAATCTTTCGGGTTTTTCCAACTGTTATCTTGTTGCAAACGAAAGTACAAATGAAGCGCTCCTGGTAGACCCGGGAGAAGTTACAGAAGCACTTATTTCTCAAATAGAAGACAATCATTATAAACTTGTTGCAGTTTTAGTTACTCACAACCACGGAAGCCATGTAAAAGGAATTAAAACACTGGAAAAAATTTATTCTCCACAAATATATGCAGCCGACTGGGAAGTTGCAGGAGAACGAACAAATGTTATCACCGGAGACGGAAAAGTAAAAGTTGCTTCTATGAATGTACACTACATGGCAGTACCTGGTCACACATCCGACTCTGTAGTTTTTAAAATAGAAAACCTGCTGTTCACCGGCGATGTTTTATTTGCGGGAACAACAGGTTCTACAAACTCAAATTATTCAAAGGTAATTCTAAAATCTACCATCGAAAAAAAGATTTTTACTTTATCTGATGACTGCATCATAATGCCAGGACACGGTCCTTTATCTACATTAGAAGCAGCCAAACAGTTTAATTACGATCTATAAACCAAAGCAGTATTACCAGCTACAAGACCATATTTATCGAATACAAACTCATTTAATGCTTTTGCAGCTTCTTCAAAACCTACGCCTTTTGTATTAATAACGTATCTTGCTAAATCTGGAGTAAATGCCATTACACTGTTCCACCATGCATGATTAACAAAATACTGGCCACAGTTTGCTACAGACTGCTGCATAATATAAGCCATAAATTCATTTTTCATAAGATAATCATCATTTACATCGTAGCCTAAACTTGGCTGGCTTCTAAAATAGTCAATCAGGAATTCCAAAGACTGTGGATCCATTGTGTAATAAACGGCTGCAACATAATTACGGAATTCTTCATCTGCAAAAAACAAAGTATGCCATGCTTCGTGAGCCAAAAGTTGAATTCGTAAAGCATCGTAACTTTCACGGGAAATAGAAACAAGACCACCGTTTCCAGGTTTTACTCTGTTTCCATCTGCAATCAAAAGTCCATTTTTAATCAAAATAGTTTTTAAAAGTTCTTCTTCCGGATTTAATACAAAGTCTTCATCTGCTGCTTTATTAAAGAAATCTGCAAGAGTTTCTGGTCTGTAGTCCAAAGCATTAAAACCGTGCATAGTACCAAGTTCTTCATTTGTAAGCAGGCGTCCTTTATACCCCTGTTTTTCAGCAAAAAAAGCAAGGCGGCGGAAAAAATTGTCCTGAACAGTGTAGTTTCTTGTATCAAAATAAATAATTCCAGGGAAACGGTCCCATTCAAAAAGTTCATAATCTACATTTCGCCAGTTGCCTACATTCCATTTTAAAATCAAGCCCGGGTCAGTTCTGATTGGAACAAAAATATCATTTCCCTTTTGATCACTAATTTTGCAATTATGAACATTTGTAAAACTACGCATAAGAATAGAACGAACACAAACAGCATTTTCAACAACAGTCAGTTTATTAAATGGCTGAGTAAAAGCTGATGAAGGAATAATAATTTCGTTACCAGGTTTTGTATTTTTAATTTCCAGAATCTCCCCATTAAGACTCAGTTTTACATAAACCGAACTTCCCAAAACAGAAACATGTTCATCTTTATCTGAAAGTTTTACAAGAATTTCTGGCATATAGTTTTCGCGGGTATTTTCGCTTGGGAATACAAGAGAAGCACCTGTAAAATCTACAGAATCTTCATTTACTGCAAGAATGCCACCATTGCTGGCAAAACCAAAGAAAGGAATTTCAAAAGATTTATCAAAACCAATATTTACAGGAGCAATGCAAGCATTAAGAATCTGACATTTTAAGCCGGAAGTAACAAAAAATCCGTCTGGAATACTAATGTTATTTGTAGCAGTTTTTCCAAAAGCAAGAGAAATATCTACAATACCACTGTTTTCTTCTCCATTTGCAAGATTCAGTATTTCGCTGGCATTTCCTTTTATAACTGTAGTTTTCTGTTCACCAGAAATAAAACCATATTCAAACGCATATTTTTGATTTTCAACATAAGTAGAAAGCTGTTTTTCTGAAAGAGTAACTTTTACTCTTATAATAAGAGCTGCAGTTCCATTTTCCTGATATGTTTTTGAAACAGTAATACGCTGCTGGTCTGTAAATTTAAAAGTTGCAGTACCTTCTTCTGCAATAAGATTTTTCTTTGCATTTGCATCTAAAGGAACAAGCTTAGTAGATTCTTCAATAGTCGATTCCAAAAATAAAGAAGTATCTGCTTTTGTTCCAGAAAAAAGCACAATAGAAGCTACAATGGCACCAGCCAGTAAAATAATAGAAAGAATGATAATAAGTATTTTCTTGTTAAATTTCATAACTTCACTATATCATTTTTTTATAAAAGTTTATACTACAAAGCAGGATAGAAAATGCTGGTTTTATTGTTTCATAATAATGATGAGATTCTCTTACGAAAGTATCAAAAAGAATTTATTAGATTAAATAATTGTGAAAATTCTATTTTTGTGCCAAGTCACCTTTTAAGAATTAATGCTCACAGTATTTTAAACCAGATTATTTCCTCTGATTCAGATTTAATGCAGTGTGAAAAAAATGGAGAACCTTCAAAACAAATGTTAAAGCTGTTTTCCAAAAAGATGGAAAACCTTGAACTTGCCTGTCCCCGCTGGAATGTGGAAAGGCAGACGCTGGAATGTGGAGTTACACTAAACTTTTTACATCACGCTCCAAAAACAGTTTTTCTTCCACTTATAAAAACATTGCCCGGACAAAAAAAAATTGCAGAAAATGAATTAACACTTCCTGCAACTTTAATTTTTCCTAAAACAATCAAAACTTTCAGAATTGGAAATCAGATTGATTTAGATTCATTTAGTTCTGCACTTACAGATTATGTCTGGCACTAGGCCAAACACCTTACATAACTGCAGCACCTCTTTCCAAAACAGTAAGACCTGTTTTTACATATTCAAGAATACCATATGGTTCAAGTAATCTTAAAAGACTGGAAATTTTTTCTTCGCTTCCTGTAATTTCAATTACTACAGATTCAAGGCCAACATCTACAATTCTTGCTTTATAAATATCACAAGTTTCAATAATTGTTCCCCGGTTATTTGCTTCTGCACGAACTTTAATTAAAGCCATTTCACGCTGTACAGAAGTTGCAGTTTCGCATTTTTTAATTGCAATTACTTCCTGCAATTTTGCAAGCTGCTTCTGAATCTGTTCAAGAATATATTCATCGCCCTGTACAACAATAGTCATTCTAGACTGATTAGGATTATGAGTTTCACAAACAGTCAAAGAATCAATATTATAACCGCGGCGACTGAACAAACCAGAAACACGGCTCAATACACCAGCTTTATTTTCTACTAAAACAGATAAAACAAATTTGTCCAT
>JAKSTH010000158.1 GCA_024402655.1 Treponema sp.
ATGTCTTTTCTGTAGAAAGCATCTTCAAACTTAACAGCACTAATTCCCTGATAAGCTTTTTCCCATGCTTCCTTAAAAGTAGAACCGTAAGCACTACAAGCAAGAACACGACCACCACTTGTAAGCATGTCACCATTTCCTCTGCGACCGCTAACTGCACCTGCAACAAAAACTTTTGCAGTACTTGCCTTTAATAAAGGTTCATTAAAAGTGATTTCGCATCCTTTTTTGTATTCTGCAGGGTATCCACCACTAACAACAACTGGAGCAACCTGATATCCTGGTTTCCATTCCATTTTGAAAGTTTTTAATGTACCGTTAAGAATTGCAGTACACATATTTGTAAAATCAAAATCCATTAAAGGCAAAACAGACTGAGTTTCTGGGTCACCAAGACGAACATTGTATTCAAGAAGTTTTGGTCCCTGTTTTGTAAGCATTACACCAAAGAAAATAAAACCACGGTAATCAAAACGTTCTTTAATTAAACCGTTTAATGTTGGCTGAAGAATATCTTTATCAAACTGAGCCATAATTTCATCAGTAACATCATCAAGTGGACAAATAGAGCCCATTCCACCAGTATTTGGACCTTTTGCTCCATCAAGCAAACGTTTATGATCACGAGCTGGTAAGAAAGGAACAATAGTTGCTTTTCCCTGAACAGCATATTCTGGAGTTACAGAAACAGCTGCAAGAACAGAAATTTCTACACCTTCAAGATAATCTTCAATTACAAGTTTTTTACCTGCGTCCCCTACTTTACCGTTATCCATTAAATCTTCAACAGCAGCTAAAGCTTCTTCTACAGTTGCAGCAACTACTACACCTTTTCCTGCAGCAAGACCATCGGCTTTAATTACAATTGGAGCACCATGTTTTTTTACATATTCAAGGGCAGGTTCTTTTTTAACAAAAGTTTCACTGGCAGCACAAGCAACACCATATTCTTTCATAAACTTTTTAGAAAGATCTTTACTTGCCTCAAGCTGAGCGCCGGCTTTTTTAGGACCAACACAAGGAATATCATTTTTCCAGAATTCATCTGCAAGACCAGCTGCTAAAGGATCTTCTGGACCAATAACTGCCATACGACAATTTTCATGTTTTGCAATTGCAACATATGGATTTTCACCATCTTTAATGTAATCGCATTCTTTAGGATTAATATTTACACATTTAGTTTCATAGGCAGTACCACCATTTCCAGGAACTGCAATGACTTTATCAACAAGTGAACTCTGTGCTAATTTCCAGCAAATTGTGTGTTCACGACCACCATTTCCAACTACGATAATATTCATATTTCTATTTTACCCTAAAAGAAAAAAAGGGGGAAGTAATTCCCCCTATGTTTTATACTTTGAACTCGTCAATTTTTTCAGAAATATTATCAACCGCAGAAGTCATTTCTTCGGCTAATACCTGAATGCTTTCCGTTGTACTCTTAGTTGAATTTGTCGTATTAACAATTCTATTAAAGTTGCTGGACATTGTTGCAGAAGACTGTTTAAGGCTTACTACCGAATTAACAATTTCGTTTGCACCTTCTTCAATTTCTTTACTAGATGTCTGAACGTTGCTTGAAATATTCTTCATTAAGGCAAGTGCTTCCAAAAGCTGCTTAGAACCTGCAGACTGTTCTTCCATTGCCTGCTTAATAGATTCTACCAGTTCAGAAGTATTGTTTGTTTTAGAAGCAACAAGTTCGAATGCCTGATTACTGATTGAGGCACTTTCAACAACCTTTGAAATATATTCAGAAATCTTTTTAAGATTTTCACCAATGCTCTTAGACTGAGTAGCAGAAGTATCTGCAAGTTTACGAATTTCTTCAGCTACAACTGCGAAACCTTTACCTGCATCACCGGCATGTGCAGATTCAATCATGGCATTCATAGAAAGAAGGTTTGTCTGTGAAGAAATTGTAGAAATAATTGTGTTTGTTTCCTGCAAAGACTTTGACTGAGAAAGAACTACCTGAAGCAATTCATTTACAATCTTATTCTTTTCCATACCTTCTACAGTTGCAGAATTCAAAGCACCAAATTCATTAGCCATTCTTCCAACAAAGTCAGAAACCGAACTGATGTTTCCAATCATTTCTTCAATGCTTGAACTTGCCTGTGTAATAGCAGAAGCCTGAGTGAAAATCATTTCGTTAAGGGCTTTAATATTTTCAGAAATCTGATTTACCGATTCACTTGTATTTACAACACAACGGTCTTCATTAGAAAGTGTTGTTGTTGCAATCTGAATTTCATCGTAAATATTGTTCATCTGAAGTTTAGATTCATCAAGACGCTCTTTTATTTTATTAAAGATAACTCTAAGATTCTGGTTGGCATCTCCAATTCCTTTTACTGTATCCTGAAGATTTCCAATAAAATCATTTACAGAAACTTTAATTTTAGAAATTTCATTGTTATGAAGAACTTCAAGACGTTTTGTTAAATCTTTATCTCCAGAATTAAGGTTATCAATATTTGCTTTGATAGAATCAAACTTTTTAATGATAACTCTAATAATCAGCAATTCACAAATAACAAGAATTAAAGCAACAATAAATCCACCAAAAACAGAATTAAATCTTAAGTCACTTGAAATTTCTGCAAATTCACTTTCTTCAAGAGTAACAACAATTGTCCACTCTTTATTTGCAAGTTCACATTTCTTTTCAAAGAAAACCAGTTTAGATGTGTCTTCTAAAGCACGAACATCATTACCTGCTCTAATTTCATCTTTATCATCATAAATAGAAACGTTACCTGTTTTATAGAACTGTTTACCTAATTTGTCGATTGGTCCCAATTCAAGGAATCCTACCATACCACCATGAACAGTTTTTCCTGTTTTACTATCTGTAAAATCGGAACGAACAAAAAGCGGCATTGTAAAACCACCGGCATTTGCCTGTCTAGGAGATTCCAGCCATACTTCAACATCTTTTTCTTTATGCATTTTCCAATATTCTTTAGAAAGAATACCTGCAGTTGAAATACCGCCTTTTGTATTGTAAGTTTCAGGACCGCCATCTTGAGCTCCAGTAGCATCATCCCAGAAAGTCATTACATATTCAAAGCCATTTGGTTTTGTTTTTACCTTAATGTTATCTTTAATTTCTTCACGACTTGTAGTACCACCAGCAACTGCTACCTGGTACATCTTCAAAACTTCAACTTTATTTGTAAACCAGTCTTCTACATTATCAACAGACATATCAATTATCTGTTCAATACCTTCTGTATAAACCTTTTCTACAGGTTTTCTTGTAAGTGCACTAGTAATGGCAACAAAAATGGTGATGAAAACAATAATTTCTGCAAAACCAATAATACCGTACTTAAAAAGAAGTGAATCACGTCTAGACTGACGATTCGACTTTGTCCGGTTCTTCATAAAGACCTCAAACTAATAATTAAATACATAAACTCATCAACGGAAATAACTTTTTTTTATCTATACTTTATTTATAAATCTTGGAAACTTTTTCAGACTTTCCTAATCTGCTCTTGGTTTATGACAATTACTACAGCCAATTACATGAACATGTTTTTTAGCAAGACTCTTATTAAAAAGGCGGGCAGTAAGACTTTGGTCTTGAGCAATTGCTTTGTGGCAAACAGGACAAATACGTTTTACACCCTGTTCGCATTTTGGGTAACAATGTGGGCAGCCAGAAACAGTCATAAGCTGATCTGGAACATTCATAGGTCTATATACTTTGGAAATAAGATTTTCTCCAACATATAAAGACGAACCGCATATTGGGCATTTTACAGGCTGTACCTTTTTCTGTCTGGAATTACCTGCATTTAATTTTTTGTAATAGTTTATTATTCCTCTCAATAGAAGAATTATTACTACTACAGCAATACCCATTATTAAATAGTCCATATCCTATCATTCTACTGTAGATTTTTTTTATAAGCAAGAAACAAAAAATTTTAAAAAATTTTTCAAATTTTTTTATTTTTTTTCTAATGTTTTTTTAACAGCACCCGAGAATTAAGTATAGGGTGGTGGAAACCCGTGAGATAAACCACGTCGTGGTTCCTTAAAGCCCACCGTGTGTTTTATCTTTTTTACTAACCTACAAATAAGGAGATTATTATGGTTATTAATCACAATATGAGTGCTATGTTTGCTCAGCGTTCCCAGGGAATTCAGGATCTTAATCAGCAGAAATCTATGGAAAAAC
>JAKSTH010000159.1 GCA_024402655.1 Treponema sp.
ATAGTAACATATAAAAACAGGAAGGAAAAATGACTAGAACAGATTCAATTTACAAATGTATTTCTAATGCCAGATATACTCCATATCTTCTGGCTAAAAAAATCAATGCAACTGCTATTTTGGAATCAGCAAGTTTTCAGAAAGGTAGAGCCAGATATTCTATTTTAATGACAGAAGAAGCATTTAAAGTTGTTCAGGAAGAAGATGATATTTATTTTTTAATTGACGGACAAAAAGTTCCATTTGATACAACAGGAATTGTAAGTAAAGATGCAATTGGCAGGGAAAAAAATGCTGATATTCTTGATGCACTTTTATATGTAGCAAAACAGAATCCATCTCCTAGTGGTCCAAATGCAGATTTACCTTTACCTGCTTCTGGTCTTGGTTATTTATCATATGAATTTGCAAAACGATGTGATAATATCCATTTCTTTGAACAGAAAGATGAATTAAATATTCCTGAATGTCTTTTTGTTACTGGCCATATTTATTTAATTTTTGACCATTATACAGAATCAATTCATATTTTTGGATTGAACTATAACGAACATCAGATTGATTTACAGGCTGCAATGGATCGTCTTCTTAAACGTATGAATGATATGGACTTTTCTTATGTTGCAGAAGAAGATGAATCTTTTGAATATAAGATGATTACTGATATAGAAAAATCTAAGCAGGAATATGTTGCAAAAGTAAATGCTCTAAAAAAACATATTGTTGCAGGAGATATTATTCAGGCTGTACCAAGTCGTCGTGTTCAGATTGAATGTAAAGCAGACGCACTTGCAGTTTATGGTAAATTAAGAAAAGTAAATCCTTCCCCTTACCTTTTCTATATTGATTTTGGAGATTTCCAGTTTACAGGTGCTTCTCCAGAAAGTCTTGTTCAAGTTAAAAAAGGAAAAGCTACAATTCATCCAATTGCAGGTACAATTCATCGTGGAAAAAATGATGCAGAAGATGAAATGCTTAAACAGGAATTAAGAAATAATCCAAAGGAACAGGCTGAACATCTTATGCTTGTTGATTTGGCCCGTAACGATTTAGGACGTGTTTGTAAAGAAGGTTCAGTAAAAGTTCCACAATATATGGAATGTGAACTTTTTAGCCATGTTATTCATCTTGTTAGTGACACAGAAGGTATTGTTCGTGATGATGTTGAACCAATTCAGGTTTTAAGAGCAGCATTTCCAGCTGGAACAGTTTCTGGTGCTCCAAAAATCAGTGCTATGCAGATTTTAAGTGGGCTTGAATCAATTAAACGTCGTTTTTATGCAGGTGCTGTTGGATATGTTCAGCCTAATGGTGATCTTGATTTCTGTATCGCAATTCGCTGTACATTAAAACAAGGTGACATTTACAATCTTCAGGCAGGTGGCGGAATTGTTTACGATTCAAATGCAGAACGGGAATTCACAGAAACCTGCGAAAAACTTGGTGCTTTAATCGACACATTAACAAAATAGGAGCTTATTATGATTTTAGTTATAGATAATTACGATTCTTTTACATTTAATGTTACACAGCTTTTACAGACAGTAACAGATAAACCAATTAAACTTGTTCGTAACGATGAATATACAGTTGAACAGCTGGCAGAAATGAATCCACAATATCTGATTGTTTCTCCAGGTCCAGGTGCACCTTATCAGGCTGGCGTTTGTGAAGATGCAATCCGTTATTTTGCAGGAAAAATCCCAATTCTTGGTATTTGTCTTGGCCACCAGGCAATTTGTGAAGCTTTTGGTGCCCGCATTGTTCAGGCAAAATACATTCGTCACGGAATTATTGAAGAAATTAAACTTGATGGCCGCGGTCTTTTCCGTTCAATTGGTAAATCATGTAAATTTACACGCTATCATTCCCTTGTAGCAGATGAATCAACTTTAAGTCCAGATTTTGAAGTTACTGCTCGTGCAAAAGATGGTGATATTATGGGTGTTCGCCACAAAACACTTCCAATTGAAGGTATTCAGTTTCATCCAGAAAGTATTGCCAGTGAACATGGAAAAGAATTACTTTCTGCATTTATCAATTACCGTCGCGATAACATTGTAGTAGCAGATGTATTAAATCAGCTGATTGCAAAACAGGATCTTACAGAAGATCAGGCAGCTTTCTTCATGGAAAATGTAACAGATGGTTCTATGGATGAGCGAGCAATGGCAGGTATTTTAATAGCAATGGCAGCAAAAGGGCCTGCAGTTAGTGAAATGATTGGTTGTGCAAAAACTCTCCTTAAAAAGAAAAAGGAACTTCCAATTGAAAAAACAGGCCTTGCAGAAATTGTAGGTACTGGTGGTGATGGAAAAGGAAGCTTTAATATTTCATCTATGTCTGCCCTTGTAGCAGTTAGTTGTGGCCAGAAAATGGCAAAACATGGTAACCGTGCAGTTTCTTCCAAATCTGGTTCTGCTGACTTCTTTGAAGCTTTTGGAATTAATATTATGGCTGCTCCAGAAAAAACTGCTGAACTTATTAAACGTACAGGCTTTGGTTTCTTAATGGCACCAGTTTATCATGCTGCAATGCGTTTTGCAGGGCCAGTTCGTAAAGCACTTGGTGTAAAAACAATTATGAATATTCTTGGTCCACTTTTGAATCCTGCAAATGCAGAATACGAAGTACTTGGTGTTTACAATGTTGGACTTATAAAAGATTACGCTCGTGCAGCAAAGGCTCTTGGTGCAAAACGTGTAATGGTTGTTTGCAGCCGTGACGGTTATGATGAAATAAGCCCTTGTGCCCCAACAGATGTTTACCAGATTGATGAAAAAGGAAATGAAAATCAGTATGTTATTAAGCCAGAAAACTTTGGTCTTACAGATATGAACGAAGATGAACTTTATGGTGGTAATGGTCAGGATAATGCAAACCTTGCTATGGATGTATTAAACGGAAAAGGTCGTGCCACAATTAAAGCTGCCGTAGGTTTAAATGCAGGTGCTGTTTTATACTTAAGTGGAAAAGCAAAGACATTAAAAGACGGATATGCAATGGCTGTTGATGCTATGGAATCTGGAAAAACTTTGGCAAAAATTCAGGAAATCTGCAAATTTTCTGAAGAATTAAAATAAGGCTTAAAATATGGCTGAAAGAAATATTTTAGATGAAATTGTTAATCGCCGCATAGAAGATATAAAAAACAAAGGCTGGAATTTTGGCCATAAAATACCAGAAAAACGCCAGCGCAAAGTACATGCTTTTTTAGATTCTAAAGGAGTAATTCTTGAAGTAAAAAGAGCAAGTCCAAGTAAAGGTGATATCGCTCCAGACTTAGATTCTGCTGCAACTGCCCTCTCTTATGCAAATGCCGGCGCAAAAGCTATCAGCTGTCTTACTGAAGAAAACTATTTCAAAGGAACTTTGGAAGATTTGATGAAAGTTTGTTCAGCTGTAGATACTTTCGAAAAAGAAACCGGAAAAACAGGACCTGCAGTTTTAAGAAAAGATTTTTTAATTGACGAAAAAGAAATTAATATTGCTTATAATGCAGGAGCTGATGCAGTTTTACTGATTTCACGAATTCTTTCTACTGAAAAAATGATTTCTATGGCAAAGAAATGCCAGGATCTTGGAATTACAGCTTTAATAGAACTTCGTTTAGATGAAGATGTAGAAAAACTAGCAAAAGTAGCAGCCCAGGTTGACACTAAATATATTGCTGCGGGAGTAAACAGCAGAGATTTAAGAGATTTTACTATCGATCTTTTAACACCTTGCACTATGCTGAATAAAATCCGTAAAGTTTTAGGACAAAATGCAAGAGTTATATTTGAAAGTGGTATTAGAACTCCACAAAGTGCAGCATTTGTCGGAAGTCTTGGATTTGCAGGTATGCTTTTAGGAGAAGCAGCAGCAAAAAATCCAGAAATCCGTAATGATCTTGTAAAAAGTTTTGTGGAAGGAAAAGAAACTGCAAATGCCCTTTTCTGGAATAAGTTTGCTTCAAGACCAGTATCAGATAAACCTTTAGTAAAAATATGTGGTCTTACAAATAAAGAAGATGCAGTTTATTCTGCAAATTCTGGCGCTGATTTTATAGGATTCATTTTCTGGAATAAATCACCTCGTCATACAGATGAAAAAATAGTCCGTGAAGTTTATTCAGAACTTTCTAAAATCAAGGAAAAACCTGTTTTTGTAGGTGT
>JAKSTH010000016.1 GCA_024402655.1 Treponema sp.
TTCTGCATAAGGATTGTTTTACCAGCTTTTGGAGGAGCAACAATCAAAAGACGCTGACCTTTACCGATTGGAGCAAATAAGTCAACAATACGAGCAGAAACTTCTGTAGAAACTGTTTCCAGCTTTAATTTTTCATCTGGATACAAAGGTGTTAAGTTTTCAAAAGGAACACGAGTCTGAGCAATGCGAGGTTCATCAAAGTTTACAGATTCAATGCGAAGCAAAGCAAAGAAACGTTCCCCTTCTTTTGGAGAGCGAGTCTGTCCATATACTGTATCACCAGTTTTAAGATTGAATAAACGAATCTGACTTGGACTAATGTAAATATCATCTGGACCAGGTAAATAACTGTTCTGAGGAGAACGAAGGAATCCATATCCATCTGGTAAAATTTCGAGAGCACCAGAAGCAAAAATAATTCCACCATGTTCTGTATGAGCTTTAAGAATTACAAAAATCAAATCCTGCTTTTTCATTGGTGCAAGATCATCAGCTGTAAAACCATATTGCATTGCCATTTCACGAAGTTCTGGCATAGATTTAATAGTAAGGTCATTAATTAAAAGACGTGGTTTATTGGCATTATCTTCATTTGCAGCTGCTGCTTCATTAGCAATCTGTTCTGAAACTTCACCACTTGGTGTTGGATAAGAAGAAAAACTTCTGCCATTAAAATTCTTTTTATTATTATTTTTCTTGAAGTTTGATTTTTGGGTAGGAATTACTTTTTTTGAAGGGTTTGATGTGTTTTCGTCTTTGTTTTCAACAGATTCTTCTGTTTTTACTTCAGTTTCTTCTGTCTTTACAATTTTTTTAGCAACAATTCTTCGTTTTTTAGGGGCAGCTGCAGGAGCAGTTTCTCCACTTTCCTGTTCTGTTGCTGATTCTGCATTTTCACTTGCAACTGAAGTTTCTGCATTTTCTCCAGCTGATGAAAAATCTAAAGTTGCCTGCATTTCTTCTGTTGCAGCATTCTCGTCTTCTGAACGGTTTTTTCTAAATGGCGACATTTAAAATTTACTCCAAAAGTTATAAAAATATTTAAAATGTAATTTTGATTTATATATTAAAAATAAATGACTTAAAAAAATGAACTGTTATATAAAATTAAAAGATAAACTCTACCAATATTTTTACACTATTACAGATAATTGTCAATATTATACTTTGAAAGGATCTTTATGAACAATCATTGCCTGTTTAAATTCTTTTGATGCTACTGTAAATAAATCAGCATCTGGGTTTTCTTCCAGCATTGAAACTTCACCCATAAATTCAACATTATTTGCAATTCTGATTCTAGCTGTTTTTACGTTTCCAGAAACAATACTTCCTGTACAAATTTCAACTCTGTCAGAAGCATTAATATCACCTGTTACATTTCCACAAACAACAACAGAATTCGCATTAATTGAATCTACACTACAATAAGCATTTCTGGCTATTTCTAAATCTCCCTGAGGAGCATTAATCCTTCCGTTAAATTTTCCTGTTATTACAAGCTTACTGTTAAATTCAAGAACTCCGTCAAATTCTGTTTCTGTTCCGAATACTGTAATATTATTTTTAACTTCTGTGTTATCTTTTTTTGCCATTATGCTTACCTTTTATATTAATTATTATATCAGTAATTATTTGTATTAGCAAGAATACTCCTGCAAAAACTAATAATGCATATTCAATCATTAAACCGTAACTACAGTAAAAAGTTGGCTTTCGATTTTTGTTTATTAAATTTACATCACAAATTATAAAGTCTTTTGTAAATTCTTCTGCTTTTTGAATTATTTCACCTTTTTCAGAAATAACACAAGTAACTCCTGTTGCTGCACTTCTTACAGATGGAATTCTGTTTTCTATGCTTCTAAATACAGCCATTGCCAAATGTTGATTTTGACAGCTGGAACTTTTTGACCAGGAATCATTTGTAATATTAATTAAACATCTGGCTCCTGCCTTATACATATTTCTAGCCACATCAGAAAAAGTATCTTCAAAACAAATTGGTGTAGAAAAATATAAATTGTTGTAATTAAAAACTTTATATTCAGTACCAGGAGAATATAAATATCCATACATATCTATAAGTTTTTCATAGATTTTTGGAAAAACATTTGAAAATGGAAATCCTTCTGTAAAAGGTACTAACTTCATTTTTTTATATTTTTCAGGAACTGGAGGAATTACATTCTCTTTACTTTTAAACACAAGAGCATCATTTGAATACGCATATATTTTTCCAAAATCAGATTGAGTTTCACAATCTCCTGCAGTTTCAAAATCCATGCCGTTATTTCCAATTACAAAAAGCTGATTTTTTCTGTTTATATAGTTTAAAACATTGGAAACTAAATTAATTGATTTTTCTTCTTTTTCATCTGGAATAGGGCCATTGTTGATTCTAAAATATCTATATTCAATACATGGAACAATTGCAGTTTCAGGCCAGACAATTACATCAATATTATCATCTACTTCTAAAGCCAAATCTGTTAATTCATAAAGTGATTTAAAATTTAAGATATGAGCATTTATATCAGAACTTTCAGGATCTTCATTATGTTGTATTGCACATATTTTAATACTATCTGATGCACCATAATCTTTATTTCTAAAACCATACACAAGTACAAATACAATTAAAATATGAAAAAATATTCCAATAACAATATTTGGGATGATTGATAATTTTTTCATTTGTTTTTCATGTGCTTTTAGAAAATTCAAATGAGTATTAAATTGATTTATATCAAGATTTGTGTCTTGTTCAGATTCATATTGCTTTTTTAAATTGATTTTATGAAGAAGATTATAATAAAAACAAGAACAGAAAATCATTATAAAATTTAATCCAAAAGGACCAATAGTATCGGCTATCTGAATTAAATGAGTATATTTGTATTGAGTATAAACTGTAACTCCATAATTAAAACCCAAAAAACCTAAAGTTTTAATATATTCAAAGGCAGCCAATACAACACAACTTAAAAGCCAGTTATAAGTGACATTTTTATTATCTACATATTTTAAGATTAAAAAAAGAAATGAATATACTATAAAATAAAAAATGCAAATAAAATAAAAACAGACTGGTCCGTAATTATATAACCAATATGCATAACCTGCATAAAATAAAAAGCCAAACAGACCGCCAGCCAGCCACACAGTTTTATATGAACATTTATTTATTAAAAATAATACGGGAATATAATATATCCAGGCTAACACACCAATTCCCTGATTAAACAAGAAATTAGGATTTGCCAGAATGAATAGACAAACTGAAAGGATAAGAAAAAGTATACTTTGAAATAGATTTTTTTTATTCAGACTTGTTTTTGTCATTATCTTTAAGTGACCACAAGTTATCTTTAAGAGACTGCCCTGCTCTGAATGCTGCCACATAATGTGGTTCTACAGAAAGAGTTTCGCCTGTCTTAGGATTTCTTGCAATGGAACGACCTTTTCTAAGTCTTGGTTCAAATGTACCAAAACCTCGTAATTCAATTGTAGCGCCATTTTCCAAAGCTTTTTTTACTTCCTGTAAGAAAGAATCGACTACAACCTGAATATCTTTTTTTTCACAATCTGTACTTTTGTAAATATTTTCGATTAAATTGTTTTTTGTAATTTTATTAGACATATTTTTCACTTTTTTAATTTATTAATTGATAAAAAAACCAGTTGAAGGAATACTTCAACTGGTTCTCCTAAATGTTTAGTATCCCAGATTTTTATTTTGCTGCATTAAATGTAGCATTAAAAAGATTCATCATGCGTGACTTTTTACGAGATACTGCATTTCTTGTCATAACACCCTTGCTACGTGCACTGTCAAGTTCTTTCTGAAGCTGTTTGTATTTGTCTTCAGCAAGTTTCTGATCTTTTGCATGTACAGCTTCTACAAACTGTTTTGCATAAGTTTTACATGTGCTTTTAATAGCTTTATTATGAAGTCTACGTACTTCGCTCTGTGCGTATCTTTTTTCTGCAGAAGTTTGTTTACCTGCCAATTGGAGACCCCCAAAATAAATAATAGTTAACTGAAAAATATATTAACAAAATATACTTTTAATGTCAATGTTAGAAAAAGGAGTTTTTCTAAATATGCATCATATTGACATCATCTTTTCTTATCATTATTATGTTCTATACGAATATTCGATTTGGAGGCGCTAAATGGCTGGAGCTAGTAAAAACTCTCGTACAACAGTTGCAACACAAAAATTCATCTGCCCTGATTGCGGTGGCGAAATCATAATGAAAACAATGATTGAAAATGGCAGAATCAAAAATCAGGCTGAATGCCAGAAATGTAAACGTGTTGAAAGAAGACCAAAAGATTTCAAATAATCTTTGATTCTTAAATACAAAAAAAATCGTGTGGAATTCTAGAACCACACGATTTTTTTTTAACTTATTACCATTATTATCTAAAAATAAAATCTGTAATTTTGGAAGTTATCTGACTTAAAGGTTCATATAACTTTTTACATTCACCAAGACAAACTGTAAAGAAAGAACCATATCTTTTTTCATAAATTCTTCTATCCAGAACTACTACCACTCCACGATCATCGCTTCTACGAATTAAACGGCCAATCCCCTGTCTGAATTTTATAATAGCTTCAGGAACACTTAATTCCATAAACGAATTTCCACCTCTTTTTTCAATAGCTTCCGACCGTGCTACAAAAACAGGATCATTTGGAACAGTAAAAGGAAGTTTAACAATAATAACCTGAGAAAGAGATTCGCCTGGAATATCAACTCCCTGCCAGAAAGAATCTGTTGCAAATAAAACACTTTCTTTTTCCTGTTTAAATGCTTCTAATAATTTACTGTTATCATCTTCACCTTGTCTCATTAATCGGCCAGGGAATCCTTTTAAACTAAGCTGGGCTGCACGGAAAGCACTTTTAAGAGAATCATAACTTGTAAATAAAACCAGAGTTCTTCCTTCTGCGGCTGAAATAAGTTTTGGAATTGCCATTTCTATATATTGCTGAAATTCCATTTTTTCTGGTAAAGGAGCATCATTTGGAACAGCAAACAGCATATTTTTTTCGTATGGAAATGGAGAAAGATATTCACTGCAGCAAATTCGTTCTTTTTCTCCAAAAGATAATCCTGTTCTATTCATCCAGTATCTAAAATCGTGACCAGATTTTAATGTTGCAGAAGTACAAATTACACTTTCCATAGGTTCAAAAACCCCTTGATTCATTAAGGTGCTTATATCAAGTGGAGTTTGATTCAATACTACAAATTGACCGTCATCTTCATCTTTAACCATGTCTGGAGGCAGTCTTCTTTTTTGAATCCAGAAAACTTCATTTTCCAATTCTGACCATATATTAAAATTCTTTAACAATAAAACATAACTGTCTAATCGGCGAAGAATAATTTTTGTTTCCCAGTATGATGGAGTATCTTTATCATCATCATCAATTCCATCAATAACAAGTCGAATTAAATCTGTAAATTCTCCCAATTCTTTTGACAGATTACTTACAGCAACTAAAAATGGACCAAAATCTCTTTCAGTTTGATTATATAAACGTTTAGAATATTCATTTCCCATTAAATCTCTTGCTGTAATTTCCATATTATTTATTGCAGCTTTAATTTTACTTGTCATTTCATAAGCAAATGAAACTTTTTCTTCGTTTGCAGAAAGAATAGCAAGATTACATAAATGTCCAGCTTCAGAATTTTTTCTTTTTCTGTACATTTGATTTATGAGTTTATTTAATTTAAAACGAGTTAAACTTTCACTAAAAAAACTGGTAGCCGCACTTTCTATACCATGTGCTTCATCAAAAACAATGCGTCTGTAAGGTGGTAAAACTGCAGCATCATCATAACCGGCACCGCCTAAACGAGATTCTATATCTGCAAATAAAAGATGATGATTTACTACAATAACATTTGCACCAGCAGCTTCTTTTCTTAAACGCATTACAAAACATTCAGAATGATATGGACAACGCATTCCCA
Organism: Treponema sp.; assembly: GCA_024402655.1. Classification (GTDB taxonomy): domain Bacteria; phylum Spirochaetota; class Spirochaetia; order Treponematales; family Treponemataceae; genus Treponema_D. The sequence goes on from JAKSTH010000016.1 coordinate 6,001, forward strand.
TACATGCGTCACTTTCAGAATTTACTTTCCCCCACACCGCTTCATTTGGAAAAAAAGTAAGTTCACTTTTACTTCCAGTGGAACTAGAATTTGCCCATTCTATAATCTTTTTTAAATCTTCAGTTTCTTCTTCAAATAAATCTAAAAATCCAGAAACTTCATTAAGACGTCTTTTACAAATATAATTTTGTCTTCCTTTCATTAAGACAAATCGGACTTTTTTTCCAAGGATTTTTTCTACGGCAGGAATGTCTTTTTCACAAAGCTGCTGCTGTAAATTAATTGTTCCGGTAGAAACAACAACTTTTTCATTGTTTGTAAGAGCCCATAAAACCGAAGGAATTAAATAAGCGTAAGATTTTCCAACTCCAGTTCCAGCTTCAAAAGCACCAAGTCGATTTTCATTAAAAGCCTGTGCAATTTGCTTAAGTAATTCAATTTGAACAGTACGTTCTTCGAACATTGGGTTCATTTTTGAAAGAGCACCACCATTTGAAATATACTGTCCTGCTTCTTCTATATCTAAAGGTTTTATTTTTACAGGTTTTACAGGTTCAACAACAACATAAATTTCTGTAACCGAATTATTAATAATATAAAAACCTTTACCATCCTCTGAAGCATATCCTGCAACATTTAAATCTGCATCAGATGGAGTCAGGTTTCCACTGGGATGATTATGAATTAAAACTGATGTAGTTTTTGCATGAGTTTGGTTTACTGGAACAGTATGTTCATTTCCTCTTGCTCCAATTTTAATTGAAGTAACAACGCCATTTTCATCCAGATCACCTGTAAAAAAAACTTCATGATTATCTGCTTCTTTTATGGAAGCTCTTATAAACTGAATAATGTCGTCGCTAAAATATTTTTTCAAACTCATATTGCTTATAAATATATATGATTTTTTTAAATAAAAAAAGGTCTTGCTTTAGCAAGACCTTTTTACATCTCCTAGCAGAATTGAACTGCTGTTGTCGGGATGAAAACCCGATGTCCTAACCACTAGACGAAGGAGACATAATCAGTTTGAAACTGATGTATAAATATTATCAATTTAGATTAATCATGTCAATATATAAAAACTTAAATCTTACATATTTAATCCAAATTTTTTAACAAGTTTTTCCTGTAATGGTTTATATTCACTTTCATCCATTCCAAGATTAATGGCAGAATCAAGATCATTCATTGATTTTTCATATTCTTTTATTTCGTAATATGCCATAGCTCTTCTTAAATGAGTGTGTGACTGGAAACCATTTATTTCCAATGATTTTGTAAAACATTCAATTGCTTTTTCATAATCTTTCTTAATTGAATGAACAATACCAGCATAATAATAAGTTCTATAAGCTGTAGGCGCCATTTCAATACTAATATTAAAATCATTTAAGGCTTCAGCAAAATTATTCATAGAAAAATATGCCATACCTCTATGCTTACGAATTACAGCAATAATATTTTTTTGATTTGGATCTACTGCTTCCAATATTTTTGAATAAATGTCTATTGCTTCTTCAAGATGTCCCTGATTATGAGCTTCTATAGCCCTAAGAAGCATATCATCTATTGTTCCTTTTACAAATGGTGTAACTCTATTTATTTCAGCTGCTTTTTCTGCAGGTTTATCATTTAATAAAGTATCTGCCATTGTATAAAAAGAGTTTCTTCTGTCTTCAATTTCTTTTTGAAGCTTATTCTGATAGTCTCTGATTTCCTGGAAAGTAATATCTGCCAGAGTAAGGGATGCATTTAAAGATGCAAGTTTTCTTCTTAAAGGAATATCAAAAGGATTGAATTCAGTTTTGTAAATGAGTTCATGTTCAACTTCTGCCCAAGCATCTTGTAAAATTGTTCTAATCTGAATTTCACAAACAATTTCATCTGTAATTGGGGAAAGTCCTTCATAAGGGCCTTCTAATTTTGGAATACAACTTTCTGGAATTTTTATAAGCACATGAATTGATTCATAGCCAAATTCACTGAATTTTTTTTCGGCACCTTTTACTTCTACTTCTTTAATCTCAAAAATCTTTTGTATCTGTTCAAGTCCAAGATTTATATCTTCAAGGAATGCACAAATCATTCTGATTCCCATCATATCAGTTAAATAAACAAGAGATTCGGACTGAGAGATTTCTTTTTGTTTTAGTCTCAAAAGTTTTTTATAATAACTGTTAAAACTTTTAACTCTGCATTTATAAGTTGGTTGAGACATAAGTTTAATTTTATCATGAAGAATCTGGATAATATTCTCCATAATTTCATTAAAATACATTGAATAAGATTCGTATTTTTTTCTTATTTCACTTTTAGAAAGAATTATTGTTTGTTCACTCATATTCAATCTCTATTATATAATGGGATTTTATAAAAAACAAAAAAAAAGCACTTTAGAGCAAAGTCTAAAGTGCTTTTCGTAGAACTTAATCTAACTATCTAGAATTTGCAGCCTGTCCACCGTTCTTCTGAGCGTTAGAAGCACTGTCAGCATTTAAGCTTGGAGTGAATTCTGATTCAGTTGCAAGTTTAGCTTTTTCGATGTAACGATTAACCTGTTTGTTACCGAATTTTTCCATTTCAGCAGCCTGACGAGCTGTTTCTTTCTTTGTGATGATTCCCCAAAGATCTTCATCAGCAATGTCACGATCTGAAGTAAGGATTGCTTTGTCGTAAATAATTTTTACATCTTTGAAATAACCGATGTAGTCGCCACCAATGTGAGATGCATCACGTGTGATTTCAAAACCTGTAAATTTAACAAATGGTGTACCACGTGGATAAATTGGGTATACGCGGATTTCACGATTACGGATTTCTGCGAGATACTGTGGGTTATTCCACTTCAATTCTTTCCAACCATCGAAACCAAGGTATCCCATGAAGTAACGGCGGTCAACACCGTCGTTATCTGCAAGGTGTACATAAAGTCCGTGTGGGAAGTTCATACCCATTGTTGTAACAGAAATAGATTTGATTGTACCAACGTTTTTAACAACACCAAATCCACCTTCGAATAATGTTGATTCATATGAAGGGTTATTAGCTACGTTGTAAGCAGAAGTATCTTCACCGTCTGCTAATTTTGTACGATTACCATCTGCATCTACTGATGAAAGTGGTTCATAAGCAGGAATGTCAAATGGAGGAACGATAAGAGCATTTGCATTTGAATTCCAAGTTGGGAATACAATACGAACACCCATTACTTCTTTTCCAGCAAATGGAACATCTGCAGTACCTTTAACTGGTGCAGCAACTACAACTGAGTCAGCCATACTTGCAACATTTTTTGCAGAACTGTTCAATTTAACTTCCCATTCAGCAAGTGCAAGAGAAGTCTTCATAAGAGTTCTCTGCTGTTCAGTGAAAGTAGCACCAGCACTTACAGAAAAGTCCATTGTTGTACGGCCATTCTGTGTCTGCTGTCCTTCTTCATTTGCAACAGCATCCTTTTCTAACCATGTAAAATCGATGAGCACAGCTTCTTCAGCAAAAGCAACGCCACCAACAAGCAGCATAGCAGCTGCGATTAAACCTAAAGCCTTCTTCATATTTGAAGCTCCTTTAAAATACTATTTCGATGTAGCCTTGTATCAGAATAAATTATCCTACAACTACCCGTCTTTGTCAACGAATTACTTTAAAAATATTAGTAATTTTCAAATACTCCGTTTCCATCTACATATATTTCAACAGATTTGGATCCACCAAAATTCTGTTTAATATTTCTTTTTAACAGGTCAATACCTTCTTTAATTGGTATTACGTTGTCACTGATATTTAATAAATCATTTGAAAGATTTACATAAAGTACATTATCTTTTGTAAAACATGATAATACTCTAGTATTCTTTGCAAAAATTAATTTTGTTCTTTCTACCTGAGATCCCAAAAGCAATTCATCAATATAATATGTAATATTATCTTTTAATGGATTCTTTGGAAGATATCTGGATTCCACAATATATTCACCATCTTCTACAGAAGGAAAAACAAAAGTTCTTCTTGTTCCTTTTGAAGAAAAAGAAAGTACCATAGAAATTATAAGAACCAGTACAACAACAACTCCTGTAATTACTGTTTTTAAATTTTTCTTAATGTCAAAATCAATTTTCATTTGCAACTGTAAATCCTCTTGAGCGTTCAAAATGTGTTGTAAACGCAACAATGCCATTATATATTCCTAAAGAGGCTTTTTGCAAGTATTTGTCATCATTCAAATTCAAAGCTTCCTTTTCATTTGAAACAAATCCCAGCTCAATAAGAACGCTTGGCATTAAGGCATTTTTTACCACGAACCACTCTTCTGCCTTTATCCCCCTTGATGTAGACTCTTTACCAATTTGAGTTTGGAGTCCATCCATAATAAATTTTGCTATCATTATACTTTCTGTCGTATATTCTTCTTCCATCATTGTATTCAAAATTGGATACAGTGATTTATCTTCTTCAACAACAGATTTATCAAGAACATTTCTTCTGTAACCAGGTGATAAATACCATACCTCGTATCCAGAAGAAGTTTTATTCATTGACGAATTAACATGAACTGAAATAAAAAGAATGGCTTCATTATCTGCAACTTTTACACCATTTGCTATGTCAGTTCTTTGGCTTAATGTAAGATATACATCTGTACTTCTGGTAAGAATAATTTTCTTGTCAGGGTAAGCTGTCTTAAGTCTTTCATAAAGCATTTTTGAAACTTTTAAATTTATATCTTTTTCCTGTATTGTTACATCTTTTCCATTTATTTTATAAGTTTTCAAAGCTCCAGGATCTTTTCCACCATGGCCGGCATCAATAATAATTGCTCCAACTTTAAATGGTGTTTCATCTGACTGTTTCTGGAAAAAACTTTGAGCTTCTGCCAAAAAGCTTTTAGTTACCATAATTTTTGAATCCACAACTTCTGGTGGATCTACCATTACAACTTTTTCACTGTCTAAAAGTGCAACTGCATGATCTTTTCTAAATGTAAACTGATGTCCATTTTTTTCTAAAAGCCCTGATTCAGATAATGAGTCCCAATATAGAGTCATTCCCTGTTCTTTTGCACTGTCAATTAATGAAACAGTATTTGCGGCAAACAGAACTCCTGCATTAATGAGAAATAATCCAAATATCGCTTTTAATGTTTTTAATCTATTCATATATTATTCTGTAGAATCACTTACATAAACAGCGGCCTGAAGTCCACCTCTCATTACAGCACTCCAAAATCTTTTACAGTCAAGTTTTGGATGTGTTGGTCTTAAAAGGTCAAACTTTTTTGCAGTTTCGCTTATTGTGTTATAATTCCAATCCTCTGCATCTACATAATCGGCAGATTTTAGAAAATCAGGAATAAATTCATACACACTTTTGTTTTTTTCTATAAATCCAGTAAGTTTTTCCATTTGACTTTCAGATAAATCACCAAAAGCTGATGGAGGAAACTTATCTTCATCTGATAAATAAGTTTTATTTAAAAAGTTTTCTGTTTTTTCATTATTTGGTTCCAAAGTAATAAAAATATTTGAAACAGCTTTTTCTGCAACTTTTATTGCCATTTCTCTGTCATGGGAAACACAAATTACATTTCCGCATTTTTCTACATTATTTCTTGGAAAATCAACTTCTGAACCAATTTCTACTGTGGCTCTTGGAAGAACATCAAAAACAGCTCTGTCTGTAAATTCAGTAATATCTTCAATATATTTTACTTTTCCAGGTATAGACATCCAGGCTCGTTCTGCACTTGTTCTTTTACATTCTACTTCGTACAAATCATAAGGTTTTGGACTGTTCTTGCATAATTCAGAAGGTGTATATTTTACACTTTTTCGGTTAGCAATTAAGTCTTCCGGAACTTCTCCGCCGGCAATTAAAAGTCCTTGTTTTGTAAGATTTAAATCTGAAGCATATGGATATGTCCAGCCAGACATGTATCCACCAGAAAGACGTCCAGCAATTTCACCAATCATAGGACCTTTTTTTGTATATTTGATGTCAGCTTTTGCAGCTCCACAAGAAAGGCCTAAAGCTTTAGCACCAAGGGCAAACACAGAAATCAGTTCATTTCTTTCTTTTTCATTTATAACTGCAGGCATTGTATGTCCTACTTCTATAAAATAAGGTGGATAATAAATATGTCTTATGGCAAAACCTGTAATTGTCATAGTGCCATTGTAAACAAGGGCATCTATGGAATATTCAGGTCCTTCCATATATTCTTCTACAATTGCATAACCTGTTCTAGAAGCTTCTACAGCAACCTTTACCGCAGAAATAAATTCTTTTTCGCAGCGAACCATTCTGCAGCCTCTGGCACCCATATTATCTACAGGTTTAACAACAAATGGAAAATCCATAACTTTTAGTACTTCATCAAGTAATGCAGAAGTAACCTGCTGTTTTGACACTTTAATAAAAGCAGGAGATGGAACATTATTATCTTTAAAACACTGGCGCATTGTTGTTTTTACACTGGCATTAACAGCAGCCTGAAAACTATGTGAAGGAAGCCCAAGTTTTTCGCAGACATAACTTACAGAAGTAGAAAAATCTGTACCAGCAGTAAATACACAAGAAAGATTTTCTTTTTCTTTTAAGATTTCTGCATATGCAAGAATTTCTTCTTTTGCTTTAAGATCAATCTGTTTAAAAGTGTCTGCCATAGATGCACAAACGGCCTTATCATTTCCGTCTATAACAAATACTTTATATCCACATTGTTTTGCACTTAAAATTGCAGGTTTTTGCATTAAGCCTGCACCTAAAATTAAACAGCTTTTATTTGTCATATTCACTAATCTTCCTGCAATAAATTTCTACAGTATCACCAAGTTTTCTGGCTTTACTATATTTGTCCACAGCCTTCCACTGTAAACTGCCTTTTTGTGCACCACTTTTTTTTATAGAAGGGAATCTTTCAGGATGATGACCTGTAGACACCACTTTTACAATTTTAAAACCATATTTTTTTAAGGCTTTATTTGCTTTTCCAGGTTCCCAAACAGAATAATGATCTGTAGGACTAATCTGATAAAAATGATCTTTATCAGAAATAGCTGAAACACCTTCTCCAGATGGAGTTGAAAAAGCAAAAACGCCACCATTTTTTACAATTTTATTAACTTTAGATAAAACAGCATCCAGATTTTTAAAATGTTCTATTACATACCACATTGTAACAACATCAAATTGGGCATGACCAAATGCCTGTTCTGTATTTATTTCAGGAAATCCTGCAACTGATGCTGGAAACTGCAATTCTTTTTTAACATATTCAATTGCATCTTCAGAAATATCGGTACCAAATGGTGTATAACCTTTTTCACTTGCAGCTTTTAAGAAAGGTCCATAAGCACAGCCAATATCTAAAATATTTTTACTATTTGTTTTATTCGCAACTTTATTAATTACATTTACACGCTTAACACACTGAGCTTTAATGGATTCAAAATCTTCCTGATATGTTTTTCCATACTGCTTTTTATAATCTTCAAAAAAGTATGCTTTTTCGTATGTTTTATCTTTTTCGCAGCTCCAGGAAATATATACAAGCCCACAATTTTTACATCTTCTGTATGTACGTGTTGCATTTCTTGAAACAACTTCATTATTTGCTTTTTCATTCTGGCAAACAGGACAAGCCATTCTTTTTCCACTGGCAAGCATATTAATTAAATCTTTAAGTTCTTTTTCTTCACCTTCTGACTTTGAAGGCAAAAGATTTTCTGAAGCAAGAGCTTTTTCAAAATTTTCTAAATTTAGCTGTCCAAATGGAATATATGAATAGTTATATTTTTGAGCTAACTGTTCGTGAAGTTTTGTTGTGGCAAGCAAAATAACTTTACAACCTGCACTAACTGCTTCAAATGCTGTAAGCCCATAATGAGTTATTACCAGATCATATTCATAAAGCTTTTCTTTTAAATCTTTAATTGGCTGGTCAAAATCTTTCCCTACTGCTGTGATTTTTGCCTGAGGAAATAATTTTGTCATAATTTCAACAGAAGGCTTTGTTAGATTTGAAGGATCTTCTCCACCAATACAAATGAGTATTTTTTCTATAGAATCTGTCTCTTTCTGAACCTTTCTGTTTTTTGGTTTTGAAATATATGCAGGATCTCGTAAATTTACACATGATTTTTCATCGCAAGAAGGAATTATATCTAAAAGGTAATCAAGATTTTGAGTATTTACTGAACCTTCATCTATTGCAATAACTGAATCAAATTTATCAATTATTTTCTGATCTTCTTTTGTGATTTTAAATAAATCTGTTACAAGAACACGAGGATATTTTGGTTCTGTTATTTCTTTTATAATCTGATACTCTTTTAATCCTTTTTCTTTATACAAACTGATTAAACTGTCTTTTTCCTGCAATGTAGCACTTTCTGGAATATAAATAAAACTTTTTGTTTCAAGACATGCAGAAAGGCAACGGTGAAAGTGACCTGTGCCATGGCCTTTTTGTAGGGATGGCATATAAATAACAGGATTTTCTATATATTTACTTAAACAAGCCTTAACAATTTGTTTTGTTGTGAATGGCTCTTTATTTGAAACATCTTTAAAATCATTTACAAAGTTTACAATACTGATTGCTCTTAAATAGTCAGCAGGAGTGTCAATTGTTGTTCGCAATGTTGGATAATAATATTCAGATGGCGCTTTTATAAATTCACAGTTGAATTTATCTTTATGATTATATAAAGCAGGTCCAACATGTTCCTGATCATAAGGTGAATCTGTCTGAGAAGCTGCTTTTAATAAACTTTTGGCACTAAAAACTTCTACTCCAGAACCATGAGGTAAACCTGAATATGTTAAATAGTCACAGAATAATCCGTCTTTGTTTTTTCGTTCAAATTCTTCCACAGAAGCAATTGCCGCTTCATAAAATAAAAATGGATTATCAGCAGTAGCACGAATTATAACGTCTACATCCAGTGTTTTAATTAAATCACAATAGCGTTTTAATACGTTGTTTAAGTCTCCTGCAAAACAATTAAAACCATTATTTTTGCAAATTGGTTCGAGATATTTAAATGAAGCTTCATCTGTTGCAACATAATATTCATCTGCAGGTACTTTTTTCATAGAAGTTAAAACCCAGTCCAAAACAGTTTTATTACCTAAAGGCTTTAATGCTTTTTCAGGCAATCTGGTTGAGGATAATCTGCATTGAATAATTACGGCTCTATTAGTCTTCATCTTTTTTTGTCCAGTTCTGCATTAGATTTGGTAAATCTTTTTTAAAATAATATTTATTTTTATCTACCCATTTTCTTGCTGTTTTAAAAAGTCTTCTTGCTTCAAGAAATCCACAGGATGAATGAAAAAAGAATTTAAAAAAAGATCTTCGACTGATTACGCCTCTGTCATTTTTAATTCTTGGCAATTCATTTTTTAAGTAATATCGTAAATAATCTTTATTAACAGTTCGGTCGCTTACTGGAGTGTCATTTATATAAGAAAAACTAAGCATTGTAGTAATTTTAGTTTCTTCACCCCACAACCAGGATCTGACAGCAAGATCAAGACTCTGCCAGTAACTGTTTTGAATGGTATAATCAAATCCACCAAGATTTATAAACTTTTTTCTATTATAAATGCCAATATTATCAAAAGGATACAAAGTACGAATACCATCTGTAACAACAGAACTGCTGTCTATTACAAAATGAGTTTTTTCTGCACTTGGTGCAAAATAAGTGGCAATGCTTTCTTTGTTCTGATCCATAAGCCATGGAACAACACAATAAATACCTTCGCTGGTAATTCTTTTTGCAAGATTTTGTAAGATTATTCCGGAAGGAATATATAAACTGTCTCTTATAACAAGAACATAATCTGCAGTAAGTTCACTCATTGTAAGATTAATCATTTCACCATCTGTTGCAGGTTCAAGAGGAACAATAAATTTAATAGATGGAAATTTTTTAGCAGAATCTTCTATTGAAAAATTAGCAGCATCGTTTTCTACCGAAACAATTTCTAAGAAATTACAATTTATAAGATTTTCAAATACATGAACCTTAAAATGACTGCCACTGGTATTCAAAAGAATTACAGAGAGATTCATTGCATTTTCAGATGTATTTCTTTTGCCACCAATTACAGTTCGTTTTATCTGGTGTTCATCAAAAGTTGTAGGTATACCATTCATCGCATTTCTCACATTTATTTGTATATTTTGCTAAAATGTGTTCCTCTAAAACACAATCCAATTTATTCCAGATTTCATCAATCTTTTGATTAAATATATTTCCAATCACATTGTCTAAAACGTATTCTTTACAAACTAGAACATCACCATTTGTAAGAATATTCATGTCTCGTCTTAAATGCCAGCAAACAAATCGTTCTACAGGAGACAAATCTGCACTTTTTTCATCTGGAAGTAAACCTGCGTAATCATCGTATTTTTGAATAATAAACTGTCCCATAGAAGGATTTGTTTTTTCTTTCCAATAACGGAAAAATCCTTCCAGTTCTTTTTCATTTTCATTCATTCTGACAAACTGTGGATATACATTTCCAGGAATTACTGCTTCCAGTTTATTTAAAAGTTCAAGACATTCTGAAAGAGATTTATTTTCTCCATGAAGTTTTTTATAAGTTTCTTCTGTAACAGCATCCATTTGAACTACAACCATTATACTCTGCCATCCGTTAGTACGCTGTTCACAATTAGAAACGATTTCTTTTAATCCAGTTAAAAATTCTTCATTAATATTCCAGCCTTCAGTTTCAATAAATACTGAAAGACCTTTATAAGAAAGAACTTCTTTTATTAAATCTAATAATTTTGGATGAGAAAAAGCTTCGCCCCATAAAGATAAACCGATTACTGCCTGTTCAGAAAATTCAGCTATATTTTTAATTGCCTGTGCAAATTTTTCTTTTGCCATGTAAGTTTTTGCTTTACTGCATGAATTATTATTTTTTTTCTCATACTGTTTTGCATATGGACAGTAAATACAATTTTCACTGGCAAAATCTGTTATTTGAATATTGTAAAATCCAGGTACAGTTTTTAAAACTTTTACACTTTTTGATGCAATTTCATTAATTTCATTTATATCAATAAGTCCTGGATCTTTTTGTTTTGCGTCTATTTCCTGAAAAAGAGCTTTTGATGAAGTAAATGAATCTTTATTGTGACAGTCCAGATTCAAACGAAGTAAACGCCAGTCTTTATCAGCAATTACAGTTTCAATTTCAAAAGAATTTATATCAGTTTTAATCAGATTAAAAATTGACTGTTTTGTAACAGCTTTTTCACCTTCTTCTTTCTGAGTTGTTTCAGCTAAAGATGCAAGTATTGAAACAGTTCCGCTGTGTATAATTTCTGGTGCAAATCCAAGGGAATATCCGTCTGCAAATGTATATTCTGAATGGAACTGTGTATGATTACAAATCATCTTCTTAGTTAGTTCCACATTTAAGAAAGGACAGTCGTTATAAGAAAAAATAACAAAATCAGCCTGTGCTTTTTCACATTCATTTTGAATAGCCTTAAGCAACTGCAAAACATTTTCTTTTGGACTAATTGTAACAACATTGTTGCATTCAATATTTTTAGCCCAAGACAGTCCCAAATCTACAGCAGATTTTCCCTTAAAAACTTTTTCGTTTTTATAAGAGGAATTATTATCATCATAAAAAATTACAATACTTTTCATCACTTATTTTATCGGAATTTAATTGAACAAGTTTATTTATTTGAATACAATATTTTTATGTTTCCTTCAGAACAAATTTTTTCAGTAACACAAATTACAGAATTAATAAGTGAAGTTCTCCAGACAACCTTTAATTCCATTACAATAGAAGGTGAAATTTCCAATTGGAGACCAAGCAGCGCAGGTCATATTTATTTTACCTTAAAAGATAATTCTTCTCAGATTAGTGCTGTAATGTTTAAAGGCAGTACATATCATCTTAATTTTAAACCAAAGGATGGAGATAAAGTTCGCTGTACAGGAAGCATTAGTGTTTACGGGCCAAGAGGAAGCTACCAGATTATTGTTACAAAAATGGAACAGGCCGGTGCTGGAAATATTCTGCAAATGCTTGAAGAACGTAAACAAAAAATGGCTCAGGAAGGTTATTTTGATGAAAATCATAAAAAAACATTGCCAAAATATCCTAAAACTGTTGGTGTTGTTACAAGTCCTACAGGAGCCGCAATTAGAGATATTTTAAATGTTCGTAATGAAAGAAACAAAAATGTAAATATTATAGTTTTACCAGCCATTGTTCAGGGTGAAGGTGCTGATAAAACTATTGTTAAAATGATTGAAATTGCTAACTTTTATAAATTATGTGACGTTTTAATTGTTGGCCGTGGCGGTGGTTCTCTTGAAGATTTACTGCCTTTTAGCGAAGAATCTGTTATTAAAGCTGTTTATAATTCTGAAATTCCAGTTATTTCTGCTGTTGGTCACGAAATTGACTGGGCTTTATGTGATTATGCTGCTGATCGTCGTGCGGCAACTCCAACTCAGGCTGCACAGTTTGCTATTCCAGAATTAAGTGAAATTAAACGCCAGATTACTACTGCAAAAGAGGATTCATATATTTCTATTAAACAGAAAATTGAAACAACACGACTTATGATTAAATCTTTTAATCCTCAATCAATGGAAATAAGATTCAGGAACATTCAACAGCCTTTATTAAATCGTTTTGCAAATGCTAAAGAAAACCTTCTGCTTAATCTGCAAAACAAAATTAAAGATTTAAGACAACAGATTAAAACTAATGTTACCGTTTTGGAAAATGCAAGCCCTCAAACTATTTTAAACCGAGGTTATTCAATGGTAACAGATACAAATGGAAAAATTATTACACAAGAAAGCCAGGTTACATCTGGTCAAGATATTATCATTACCCCATCTAAAGGGAAAATAACAGCAACGGTAAAATAAGGAGTTTTATTATGAGTACATTTGAAGAAGATTTAAATAAACTGGAAAAATTGACAGCAGACATTAAGCGCTCTGATATTTCTCTTGAAGATGCATTAAAAGATTTTGAAGAAGGAATGAAACTTGCCAGCGGTATGGAAAAACAGCTTGATGCAATTGAAGGCAAGATCCAGATTCTTATGAATGAACCAAATCCAATGGTAAAAGATAATCCACCACAAATGGATCTTTTTTCAGATGACAGCACAGTAAGCGGAACACGCCGATGAGTTTAGATAATCCTATTCGTACATTAAACCCAGAAGTTGCAAGAAAAATTGCTGCAGGTGAAGTTATTGACCGTCCAAATGCAATTGTCCGGGAATTACTTGATAATTCAATTGACTCTGGTGCAAAAAATATTACCCTTGAAATAACCGGCGGCGGAATTGATAAAATTCGTATTATTGATGACGGTTGTGGTATGACAAAAGAAGACCTTGCAGCCTGTGCCCATCCTCATGCAACAAGTAAAATTGCAACAGAAACAGATTTACTGAATTTAAGTACAATGGGATTCCGTGGTGAAGCTTTAGCTAGTATTGCAGCAGTGGCCCGCCTTTCTATTATAAGTGGCGGCTACAAAATGCGTGCCAGCATAACCGAAGACCATATTATTGAAGAAACAGCACCTGTAAAAGGCACAATAGTTCAATCAGAAGGATTATTTGAAAACTTTCCTGCACGCCGCCAGTTTTTAAAAAGAGCTGGAACCGAAGCTTTAATGTGTAAAAACACTTTCATTGAAAAAGCAATGTCCAGACCAGACATAAGTTTTAAGTTTATAAATGATGGCGAAATTAAATTAAATCTTCCTGCCTGCGACTCAATAAAAGAAAGATTTATTGCTGCAAACACATATCCCGAAGATAAGGCATTATTTTTTGAACTTACAGGAAAAGCCTCTGGAACAGAGCCAGACTGGTCTTTTACAACAATTATTGGGGAACCTGCAGTAAGTCGAACCAATAAAAAAGAAATTTATATTTATGTAAATGGTAGAAAAATTCAGGAATATGCTCTTGTTCAAGCTGTAGAATATGGCGGCATGGGCTTTTTCCCTAATGGTACATACCCTGTTGCCTCTGTATTCATTAATATTAATCCAAAACTTGTTGATTTTAATATTCATCCGGCAAAAAAAGAAGCTCGCTTTTATGATATTTCAGATTTACATCACGGATTAAGTTCAACAATTAAAAACTTTTTCCAGGGTTATACAAGAAGCAATTTTGAAGAAAACAAACCAGCAGATGAAGTTCGTCCGTATCAGCAGCATATAACATACACAACCCCTTCTTATTCAGACAGATCTTTCAGCGACTTCCGTTCAAAATATTTCAGTAGTTCTTCTGGAAAAAAAGAAGCAGATATTCCGTTACACACTTTCTCTACCGAAAGCCTTGCTTTTCAAGCATTGCAGGCTGCTTCTGAAAAACAAGACACTTTATCAACACCAAAAACAGAAACAATTCGTTTTATTGGCAGATGTCTTGGAACTTTCCTACTTGCAGAAAAAGGCGGAAGTCTTTTCATAATAGACCAGCATGCAGCACACGAAAGACTTTTATTTGATAAAATAATGAATTCTCAAGGGAAAAATCAGCCCCTATTAATTCCATACAAAATCCACACAGAATCAAAGTCTCAGGACAACCAGCTGGAAAAACTAAAAAATCAACTGACAGCTATAGGGTTTGAAACTGAAAAAAAAGAAGACGGATATTGGGAAATATCTTCTATACCAGAAAGATGGACAGGAACCGAATACGACTTACGCACTTTGCTTTTTGTAAAACAAGTTGAACCAGAACAAATAATAAGAAGTATTGCAGCCATGACAGCTTGTAAAGCAGCCGTAAAAGACGGTTATTATTTAGATGATGAAACTGGAAGAAAACTTGTGGAACAGGCTTTTTCATTGCCCGATCCACACTGCCCTCATGGTCGTCCTATTTACACAGTTCTTTCAAGAGAAAAACTTTTTGAACTGGTAAAAAGAACTTAGATTAAATCTTAAATTGCTTAATTTGAAATAGCATTTTTAAGATTTGCAACTTCTGCTTTTCTGTAAGAAGGATTGTTATCCTGAACATAAGTAAGATACTCATCTGCCAAAGCATTCTGATTTAACTGCATACATACTTTAGCAAGTTCAATATAAGAATCCCAGTTTTTAGAATCAAGCTTAATCAAATCCTGATAAGTAATTTTTGCACTTTCATACTCACCATTTTTTGCATAGGCTTTTGCAAGATTTTCCCGAACTTCAATATTTTTTGGTTGAATTTTCATTGCATTCTGATAGTACTTAATTGAATTTAAATAATCCGATTTTGCAAGATAAACTGTACCAAGATTGTTATTTGCTTCAAAGTTATTTGGTTCATTATTATAAACTTCTTTAAACAACTGTAATGCCTGGTCTGTCTGAGGAGGATTACTTGCCAAATACATATTACCAAGATTAATCTTAGTCTTAGTATGATTTGGATTAAGTTTTAAAACTTCTGCGTAAACTGAAATTGCAGCAGAAACCTTATCAGTTTTGTCCAGCATAAGTGCATAGTTATATATAATATTTGCTTTTGAGTCCTTATTTTTTACATTTTCTTTAGAATCATAAGCTTCTTTTGCATAACGAACAGCTTCATCAATTCTTCCTGCATCGTAAAGAACTGTAGAAAGATTGAATTTTGTAAGTGTCATTTCTTCACTTGGAGAAAGCATTGTTAATGCACGCTGATAGCTGTCTATTGCTTCTGTATATTGCTTGCGTTTATAGTAAGCATCACCAAGTTCTCTGGCTGCAGCTGAGTTTACAGTATTAACTCTTAACGCAGACTTAAATGATTCAATAGCCCCCTGATAGTCACCTCTACTTGCAAGAATGCGTCCCTGTTCTAAGTAAGCTTTATCGTGATTTGGATCAATCTGAACTGTTTTTCTAAATGCATCCAAAGCAGCTGTTTCATTTTTAAGCTGTTTCTGTGTAATTCCAAGGTTGTATCGGCTTGGTGCAAAGTCATTTTTCAAATCACATGAAGTTCTGAATGAGTTTGCTGCATCCTGATATTTTTTAAGAATATACTGAACTTTACCAAGATTATAATAGTAAAGATATCTGTTTATATCATCTTTAACGCTGGTTGCAGATTCAAGTTCTTTTAATGCTGTATTGTAATCTTTATTATCAAGAGCATTCTGAGCAAGAATATTATGAGCCGCTGCATCATTAGGATTCTGATTAATTACCTTATTTGCATAATTTACAGCTTGTCCCATAAGTCTTTCTTTTTCAGCTGGTGTAGCAGAAACTTGAGCTGCATCATACAATGCCTGGGCAATTTCACTTGCTTTTCCAGCACCGAAATTAGGATTTCCAGGAACTTCAGGCATTATAGACATAGCATTATTAAAATACTTTAATGCTTCATCATTTTTGCCTTTTCCAAGAGCATCTTTACCCTTCTGAATTTCTGCATTTACTGCATCAATTTTATTTTTAAGATCAGCATTCTGTTTTGCAATTTCAGCTTCTTCTGCCCGCTGTTTTTCTTCCTGAAGCCGTTTTTGTTCAGCTTGAGCTGCTTCCATAGCTTTTCTTTCTGCTTCTTCAGGACTTAAAGCCCCACCGTTTCCAGTCTGCTGCTGAAGTTTAAGCAATTCTTCCATTGCTTTTCGATTTTCTTCTGCCTGTCTGCGAGATTCTTCCAAGGCATCTTTCATAGCGGAAGACAAATCTGATGTATCTAAATCAAAAGTGAAATTATCTGGATAATTAACATTTTCTACATTTGAAACGCCACCATTGGCTTTTTTCAAATCTATAATTTTGTTCCATAAATCCCAAACATCATCATCGTCGCCATACTTTTCAAGATAATCGTCCAGTTTATCTAAAGCTCTGTCAAATTCACCACGACCTGCATATTTTGTTGCTACTGCACATACAGAATCTTTTGCTTTTGCACGACTGTTCCTAGAACAGCTTCTAATGCCACCAAAAAGGAGCCATAATAAAATTATAATGATGATAATTGCAAGAATAATAATTATTATTCGTTTCTTTTTTTCTTCTTCTAATTCGTCTTTTGTTGCAACTTCATCTTTAAGTAAAACTTCATCATTTTTAGAAATATTGTCTTTTGCTTTTTCTTCTTTTGCCTGAGCCGCTGCCTGCTTTTTGGCTATGCGAACTTCTTTCATCTCTGTAAAAAAGTCTCTGATTTTATTAAACACGAGAATAGAGATTTCTTTTATTTTTTCCCACAAAAATATAGAAGTTTTTTTAATCCATTTTCCGGCAATAATTAATTTGTCTTTTATCCAATACAAAACTTCTTTTGACTTATTTTTAAAATCCATAAAAAACCTCTCTTATAAAGGTACTATATTTTTAAAAATTAGTCCAATTCTGGTTCTGCTTCGTAAGTAATAATATCTTCTGCACCAGAAGACATACTAGAAGATTCTGTTTGCTGTAAGCTGTTTGCAACATCTTCAAGCAATTTTCTTCTGCGTTCTTCTTCTGCAAGACGAATTTCCTGTTCGAATTTTTCCTGTTCAATTCTCTGGCGTTCAAGTTCCTGCTGCATAAGTTCTTCTTCTTTAGCAATTCTTTCTGCTTCTTCTTTTGCACGCTGTTCAGCTTCTGCCATTTCCTGTTTATGTCTTCTTAAAAGTGCTAAAATTTCTTCAATCTGAGGACGCTGAATATCTTCTGGTTCCAATTCCAAAAACAATTCATAATCTTCTATAACTTTGTCATAATCTTTTGCCATTAAATACGCATTTCCTCTATTAAGCAGTGCTTTTGTAAAACTTGAATCTACAGAAAGTGCCAGAGAATAACATTTTGCTGCCTTCTGATAGTCTCCCATAGAATAACAGGCATTTCCTTCATTAAAAGAAAGAATTTTTTTATCTGTGCCAGACACTCGTAATCCACGTTCAAAAGCAGAAACAGCTCTGTCAAATTCAGACATCTGGAAATATGCAAGTCCTAAATAATTATATGCTTCGCTTGAAGCTTCTCCATTCACAATTTCTTTTTCCAGTTTAAGGGCAGCTTCCTGAGGTTTATTTGTTCTAAAAAGTTTTTCCCCTTCTGTTTCAGCAAAACATAATAAACATGAAGATATTAATAGAAGAAAAATAATTATTTTTTTCATATAAGCCTCCTATCTGCAATTTTTATATGCATTTATACTATTTGACATAGTCAGTTATATTTAATATTCTTAAAAGATAATTTAATATCGGTAATTTAAAAACTAATATAGAGTGTAAATGGTTACTTTTTTTAATCATTTATAAGCATGGTGGAGTAATATGAGTCCAGCTTTTATAGTCGTTGTAACAGTTTTAAGCTTAGTTATTCTTGGTTTAATCATTTTTGTTATAAAAAATATGGTACTTCCAAAAAAAGTTGATTCTGTACCAAAACTTATTAAACAGGGAAAAACACAAAACGCAATTAAACTTGCAAAACAGATTATTGCAAAAGATCCTAAAAACTACAAAGCACACTACTACCTTGGAAAAGCATATCTTAAAGAAAATAAATCTGAACTTGCTATTATTGAATATAAATATGTAAACGAAAATGCTTTATTTGGACCAGATTTAGATGAAATTAATTTCAGATCAGAATACTCACAGATTCTTTTAAAACACAATCAGCCTAATGAAGCTTTAAAGAACTTTCTTCTTTTAACAAAACTTGATCCTAAAAATGGAGATAACTATTACTGGGCCGGACACATATACGAAGAAAATAACCGTTATGATGTTGCCCTTGGATTTATGCAGAAAGCTGTTTTTTATGATAAGAAAAACTCTAAAGCTCATGCAGAAATTGGTTTAATGCAGTACAGAGCAAAAAACTTTCCGGAAGCTAAAAAAGAAATTGATATTGCCATCAAATTAAATCCTGAAAGTTATTCACCATATTACTATCTTGGTAAAATTCAGAAAGATGAAAAAAATATTCCAGCCGCTTTAAAATCATTTGAAAAAGCCCAGAGAGATCCTGAAACAAAGCAGAAATCTATTATTGAACACGGAACTTGTTACATGATAGTAAACCGTTTTGATAATGCTTCTCTTGATTTTCAGCGTGCTATTGAACTTGATAAAGAAAATCTTAATTCTGAAACACTTTATGCCCGCTACTTCCTTGCCAGCTGTTATGAAAAAATCAGAATGATTGATAAAGCAATTGAACAGTGGACACTTATTTATAAACGCAATAAAAACTTTAGAGACGTTAGTGCAAAACTTTCTGAATATAAAGATTTACAGACTAACGACTATCTTAAAGATTATCTTACCTGCAGCAATGATGAATTTTCTCTTATTTGTAAAAATGCAGTTGAAAAAGGTCTTAAATTCCAGGTTTTATCTGCAGAAGCTAAAAAATGGGGTTGCTTTATTTCTGCTGTAAATAAAGGTGAAGATTCCTGGATGTCTGTAAGAAAACAGGTTTTATATTTGCGCTTTTATAGAGAACCTGAACCAGTTGAAGATGCTGTAATTAGAGAATCTTTAGATGAAATGAAGGCTATGAACAGTAGTAAAGGTTTTATCTTTTCAAGTTCAGGCTATACAAACTCTGCTAAACGCCTTGCTGAAAACCGTCCTGTAGAACTTGTTGAAAAGGAAAAGCTGGAAGCTATACTTTCTGCTGCCGGAGCAAAATGAAAATTCTCTGCGTTTCCGACTATGTAGATCCTTTAGTTTATAATCAGAATGTAAAAGAATTATTTCCGGACATAGATGCAATTTTATGTGCCGGTGATTTACCAATGGATTATATAGATTTTATAGTCTCTGTATTTAATAAACCTACATATTTTATATTTGGAAATCACAACTTAAAGGATTTTGGATTTTACCATAAAATTTCTTCTCCACAAGGAGAACAACAGTATCATCAAAGAAACAATCATCATTCTTCGGGAGCTGTTTATTTAGGTTTTAAATCCTTAGTAGAAAAACAGTTTGTAATTACTGATCCTGTTACAAAAAAGCAACGTCCATTGCTAATTGCAGGGGCTTCTGGTTCATTAAAATATAACAATGGACTTTGTCAGTATTCCGACGGTGAAATGAAATGGAAATTAATAAAAATGATTCCATCACTTTTACGAAATAAAAGAAAATATGGAACATATCTAGATATATTTTTAACCCATGCAACACCAAGACATATTCACGATCACGAAGATCCATGTCACAAAGGTTTTGAATGTTTCAACTGGTTTATAGAAAAATTTAAACCAACTTTCTTAATTCACGGCCATATTCATCTTTATGATATGCGTGAACCAAGAATTACAGAGCATAATGGCACTACAGTTATTAATGCCTATGCACATCACATTCTGGAAATTCCAGATGCCTTTTTGAATTACTAATTCCGGGAGTTTATATGGATATTCATGCAGCACAGACAGAAGAAGATTTTCACAGAGCAAGAAATAAAGCTTTCTTTAATGAAATTCAACATTTGTTGAATCCTGAAGAAGTAAGTCTTCTTTCTTTTAATGATATTAAACAGATGATTAAACCAATCAACGAAACTTATATTGGAATGTGTATTATTCCTATTGAAAAAATCGTTGGTTCAGAAGGCAGATATCACGACTTTGATAATCATTTTTTCCCAAAAAGCAGTTTCTTAAAAAACAGATGGGAACATGTAGATGAAGCAGCATTAAAAGATATTGTTTTACCTCCAATTAAAGTTTATGAAATTGCAGGATTGTATTTTGTAAGAGATGGTAATCACAGAGTTTCTGTAGCAAAATCTAGAGGAACAGAATTTATTGATGCAGAAGTTGTAAGTCTCCAAAGTGAAATAAAATTAAAAGAAACCAGCAGCATTACTGAAATTACAAAACAAATCATCAACTACGAAAAAAGAGTTTTTTATGCAGAAACCAGTTTTGGTGATATTACAGAATACTGGTGTTTAGATTTCTCTACTCCAGGTCGTTATGATGTAATTTTAAATCATATTCTTACTCACAAATATTATTTGAATCAGGAAAAAGAAGCAGAAGTTTCTATGGAAGATGCTATTCTTTCCTGGTTTAATAATGTTTATTTGCCAATTGCAAGTTCGGTTAGTCAGAAAAAAATACTCAGACAATTCCATGGTCGTACATTAGGAGATATGTATGTATGGATTGTACGATACTGGGATCAGCTTAAACAGAAATTTGGAAACGATATTCAAATTGAAGTTGCAGTTGAAGATTTTTCTAAGCAGTATAAAATTCCATTGGGAAAAAGAATCCTGAATCAGATAAAAAGAATCATTTTGCGAAAGGCAATCGACAACACAATTAATGATAATGATATAAATGTCTAACCAGCAAGTTCAATTTCTTATAATCAAAAAACTTGACTGTAAAAAATTTCAATGTTAAAATCATATTTATACGTGAAAATTGTATTTAAACAGTTTTCTAGGAGATTCATTTGATTAATATCGATACTTTTATTAATGTTCCTCTTTTGGCAAGCGCTATTGTAGGACTTTTAATAGTAGTTTTTCTGATAGTAATAAAATTAAGAAACACTGGTAGTATTAGTTTTATTTACTATTTATCATCAGCTGTAATTATTGCAGGTGCCATTCTTTCTTCACTTAATGGACAATATTTCTATTTTACAGCATCAGTTGCTATTGGTGGATTATTGATAATTCCATATTTGATTATTAAAGCTTTTGATAATCCTAAGAAAAGAGAAGAAAAACGCCAGGCTAAACTTGCACAGGCTCAGGAAAACTCTATTGCTACAAATGCATTAGCTCAGGCTGCAATTGCAGATATTAAAGCAAAAAGTGCAAAAACTCTGGAAGTAAATAAAGAACTTATTTCTAAAGTTTCTTCATACTTTACAAATGAAAACAGCATTGAAAGTTTCCTTGAATACTGTAATAAAATGATTACAGAAAAAGTAAATGCAGATGGTTGTGTTATTCTTCTTGCAGATGAAGATGGCTCTCTGGCAGTAAAATCTCTTATGGGTTCATTCCCTCCTCCATATAAATTGCCAGAAGATTTGCCACATAAACCAATTCGTGTAGAAACAAACTTAAGATTTGCAACTTTCCCACTTAAAGGTAATATTTTTGGTGATATTTATCAGGAAGGAGAACCTGTTTTAATTACAGATTCTATTAAAGATCCACGTGTTTATCAGAACGGTCCAGAAGACTTCCTTACTTGTGGTGCTTACATTTTTGTACCAATTAAACAGATGGAAAATACAATCGGTCTTATTGGTCTTTCTGTATTACCAGGTAAAACACCATTTACAAAAGAAGAATTTGAAAATGCAATTATTGTTACAGATGCAATAGCTTCTGCAATTAAACCTCTTTACAGCTTCCTTGCTTATGCCGAAAAATCTGAATTAAGTAAAGACGGTATTATTGCTACAAAATATCAGAAAGATATGCTTCCTGCAAAACTTCCTGTTATTGATAAACTTCAGATTGGATGTTTTTCTAATCCTGTTGAAAATGTCTGTGGTGACTTTTACGATGTTCTTGTTTCAAGAAAAGACAGAATCAGTTTTGTAATGGCTGATGTTGCAGGTAAAGGAATGAACAGCCTTGTTGTAATGATTATGATTAGAGCTATTCTTCGCCTTTCTGTAAATACAGCTCAGGCAGCTTCTACAATTCTTTCATGGGCAAACAGAGGCATTTGTCTTGAAAGTTCAAAAATTGACCATTTTGCCAGTGTTGCATTAATTAATTACAACAGTACTACAAAAGAAGCACAGATTGCTACTTGTGGTAATAACCCAGTCTTTCTTTATAGTGTTGCAAACAATCAGCTCTCTCAGATTACTACACCATCTGAACCAATGGGTGTTGAAAAAGATGCAACATATTCAGATATAAATATAACTCTTAACTCAGGTGATATTCTTGTAACTTGTACAGACGGATTACTTGAATCTCTTGATGATAATGGAGTACAATATTCTACTGAAAACTTAAAGAAAGTTATATTGAAAAATTGTAATGCAAATGCGAAAGATATTTCTAATCGCGTAAAAGAAGATTTAAAACGCTATTCAGAAAATGTACAGCAATATGATGACCAGAGTTTGTTGGTTATCAAAATTCAATAAGGTAAGGAGCTTCCAATGGAACTTAAAATAAGAAAAAACGGAGATGTGTATATCATTGATGTAACAGGAGAAATGGACCTTTATAATTCATATAAGCTTAAAGAACTTGTTATGAAAATGCTTGAAAAAGGTGTAAAGGATTTCGTTATTAACCTTGAACAGGTTGATTACATTGACTCTTCTGGAATCGGTGCACTTATTTACATTTGTTCAACAATCAAAAAGATGAATCTTAAGCTTGCAATTTCAAATATCCATGGTTCTGTAAAAAAAGTTATTGAACTTACAAAATTAATGGGTTATTTCCCAATTGCTAATAGCGTAGAAGAAGCTCTTCTTATGGTTAAAGAATAGGTTTAGGAGGATACTGTGCTTCAGGAATTCAAAGAATTAAGATCAGATGAAAATGATCCTTTATTTGATAAAACTAATATGCTAAAAAAGGAATTTCCTTCAGATTTCAGACAGATTAGATACTTTACTTTGCTTATTGTTCAGTCTGCACCAACAGAAATTAAGGAATTAAACCTTCTTGAACAGCAGATTAGTGAAGTTATTAAGAATGCTGTAAAACATGGTAACCACTGTGATATTAATAAAAAAGTAACAGTATGGTATTCATTTAGTCCTACACACTCACATATTATTGTACAGGACGAAGGTGAAGGTTTCCAGGATTTGGAAAAATGGAATGAATTTAATAAAAAGCGTCTTGAATGTCTTCATAACAATGACTTTATGGAACTTTCAAATTACGTTTCGTTCCGTACAAAAGAATCGGACAGCCAGGATGGTGGAAACGCCCTTTTTGCTGCTCTTGAATACTGGAATGGCGGTTTCGTATATAACGGAAAACGCAATGCAGTAGCAATGCTTAAAAAATATCAGTCAAAGTTCCAGAACGTGAACAAAGACGGAGAATAAAAACTGAAAAAGGTTGGCTTGGCCAACCTTTTTTTTATTTAAGTAGGTTTAAATCAAAGAAATATCATTTTATAAACAGCGCAGCTAGAGTAATGGCCTACCGCAAAAAAACGACTTTTCAAAACCGCTAGGTACCGTCGCTAGCT
>JAKSTH010000160.1 GCA_024402655.1 Treponema sp.
AAAGTTCTTGCTAACTATTCTTTTGTTCAGCTTTATACAGAAGATGCTCAGACAGCAATCGACAAATTAAATGGTTATGACTACAGAGGTCGTAAACTTGCAGTAAGCTACAGCCACCAGAAAGAAGAAGGTGCTGAACCTGCAGAAAAAGAATCTTTTATGAGCGATGCACAGATTTCTGAAGCTGAAATGGCTGCAGAAGATGCTGCTGCTTATGCTGCTGCAGAAAAAGCTGCTAAAGATAAAGAACCATTTGGAAATATCTAAATAAAAATGCATGTAATCAGGACCGGGCTTTTTGGCGTAAATACAATTATTGTCTCTGCAGGTGAGCACAAATGCTTTGTTGTAGATCCTGCAGCCTGTACTTTAAGTGGAGACAGCCAGAAAATTGTGGACTATTTACATGCAAAAAAACTGGAATGTGTTGCCATTGTGTTAACACATTCCCACTTTGACCACATTACGGGCATTCTTCCAATAAAGGAAGCCTTTCCAAATGCCCGGGTTGCAATTCACGAAGCAGAATATTCTGAATTACAAAATCCGCCTGGAATAATGGGTGAATCTGTAATCAGATTTTTCGGGGCTTTAGAACTTATAAAAGAAGTTGCTAAACAGCCTTCTGCTCAAATTTCCCTTAAAAACGGTAATAAACTTTCCTGTCTTGTTAGTGAAAAAGACTGTAACTCTGCAGAAGAATATGAGCAGTTGTGTTTGTCTTTGGGTAAATGGGAAGTAATTCATACTCCAGGTCACACTCCTGGTTCTATCTGCCTTTACAACAAAGAAGAAGAAACTCTTATTTCTGGCGACACTCTTTTTGCTTATGGTGGTTACGGCCGTACAGATATGTATGGTGGAAACGAAGCTCAGATTTATAAAAGTCTGGCGCTTTTAAAAGAAAAGTTGCCGGGAAAAACAAAGGTGTATCCAGGTCACGACGAGTTTGGGTTCTTTTTAGATTAAAGCTACATTACTTTGAATTCGGGGGTGTCGGTGTAGGGATTGCTTATTTTTATAAAGGCAGTGTCTATAAATTTTTTTTCAACTGTAATTATGGCAAATCCTGCAGAATCTCCACCTCGTGGGCGGCTGATGCTACCTGGATTTACAAGGGTCATGTCTGAAAGATGGTCTATGCGGCTTATATGTGTGTGACCATATACTCCAACCGAGCACTGGCTGTAAGAAGCTGTCATGGCCAGTTGTTCAAAACCAAAATATACTCCCTGTTCATGTCCGTGAGTAATAAAAAAGTTTCTGTGGTTTGCAGTAAGAATCTGGCGGTCTGGATATATGGTTGAATCTCCATTTCCACGAACAAATGCAATTACAGGTGGAAGAGCATTTTTAATTTCTTCATCAGATTTTGCCTGTTCAATAATCTGCATTAAATCGCCAGTTCCATCTCCGCAAAAAATAAGGGCGTCGCAACCTGGTCCATATCGCAAAATTATTTTAAGAAAGATTTTATAATTACCATGAGAATCTGAAATTGTAAGAAGTCTGGCATGATCTTTATTTTTTAAGGTTTCCAGATCTTCTTTAGTTGCAAAGAAAAAAGATTCTGTTTGAATCAGTTTATTCATTTTTATAAATTCCAGAAATTATTCAGAAGCAAGTACAAAATGATTTACAGATTTTAAACCAGTGTCTGGGTCTGTATATTTTGTAACTGTGTCATTTTTCAACATCTGCTGAACATGAATCTGAAGGTCAGAGTTTTTTGGAATAGAACCGTTAAGAGTAAGAACATAATCCAGTGTGTTTCTTATGAGCTCAGGATCTTCTGGATTGATTGTAGAAATTGTTTCTGCTTCAATTTCTTCTTTTATTTCTGTTACTTCTTTTTTCTGCGCCCGTTCTACAACAATGTCGCAGGTAGATTCAAGACCAAGCACATTGTCCTGAGGAAAAAGGGCAATAATAGGATAAGGAATGTTCATTTCCCAAAAATCCTGGAGGCGGCTAAGTGCGATGTGTGTTGTTTCTGGTGCACCAAGAATAACAATGCCGGCAAAATCTTTTTCAGATTCAGACAAGATTGAATAGAATTCAGAAGAAAAAGAGCGGCCATTGTGTTTAAAACTGTCTGGATATGTTAAAGGAAAAATAAGACCATCATCTTCATCTAAACCATAACGCTGGTCCATCATTTGTGTAAGCTGTTCTATGGTTTCTTCATCATTGTAGCCGTAGCCAAAAAGAACACAAATTCTTTTGTTTGTTACATGCCACAAATTAATCATATTTTCCAGCTGAACAGACTGAGTTTGAGAGTCTGCAGTTTGAGCAGCAGGAGTTTTAGAAGTTTTTTTTGTTTTATTGCTTTTTTTACAAGCTGAAAAAGAAAGAATTGCTGTTAATAATAAAATAGAAATAATTATACGTTTCATTATAAATATTTTAGCAGATTTGTTTTTTATTGAAAAGGACATTGTTTTTCGATATTATGTGTATATGAATGTACTAAAACCCGTCCTGGAACTGATTGGAAGTTTGGGTCTTCTTCTTTATGGAATGAAGCTTATGTCCGATGGGGTCCAGAAGAGTGCCGGTGAAAAACTTCAGCGCGCATTAAGCGTTATAACAGGTAACCGTTTTGTTGCATTACTTACAGGTCTTGTTGTAACAATGATAATTCAGTCGTCTGGTGCATCCACTGTAATGGTTGTTACCTTTGTTAATTCTGGACTGATGACATTAACCCAGTCGGTTGGTGTAATTTTTGGTGCCAATATTGGTACTACAATTACTGCTTGGATCGTTTCAATTTTCGGATTCAACTTTAAAATCTCTGCTTTTGCAATTCCAGTTTTCGGAATTGGTTATTTCCTTGCAAAATTAATTAAAAAAAGTTCTTATCAAAACTTCGGTGAAGCAATCATGGGTTTTGGTATGCTGTTCCTTGGTTTGTCTGGACTTGCAGATGTATTCACACCAGAACAGTTAGGCTGGCTCTTTAATATTCAGGGCAGCGGAATTCTTTCAATTCTTGTTGGATTCTTTATTGGTATTGTTATTACCGCTCTCTTACATTCATCTTCTGCATTTTCTGCAATCGTAATTACAATGGCATATAACGGTTTGATTTCCTGGGAACTTGCTGCGGCAATGACTTTGGGAAGTAACATTGGTTCTACAATTGATGCTATTCTTGCAGCAATCGGAACCAGCGCAGATGCCCGCCGTTCAGCTCTTATTCACGTAATGTTCAACGTATTTGGTACAGTAATTGCGTTAGTATTCTTCAAGTCATTCCTTAATCTTGTAATGATGCTCACTCCTGGTGGAGCTAATTCAAATATTGCTATCCGCATTTCTATGCTCCACACTGTATTTAAGACATTATCAACAATCATCTTGTTGCCAATGCAGAGCCTTCTTGTAAAACTTGCTCAGCGCATGATTAAAGATGATGTTGCTGAAAAATCAAATGTTTACAAACTTGAATTCAACACTCTTTCAAAAGATACTGCTACAACTCATATCATTCATGCTGAAAAAGCAATCGCAGATATGACTGATGTTGTAACAGAAATGTTTGATAAGATTCAGATTGGTGTTACAAAGCGTAACGAAGAATATATTGAAAACTACAGACAGGAAATGATTGATGCTGAAGATTATGTTGATCAGATGCATGAACAGATTACTCATTATCTGGTAAAAACTCAGAGTTTGCAGATTACTGAAAAACAGTTAAGTCATATTTCTGGTATGATTCAGATTGTTGATGAATTGGAAAATATGAGTGACAACTGTTTTACAACAATTATGCTTATTGTTCGCAGTATTGAAAAACAAATGGAATTCCAGACTGAAGATATGGAAAGACTTTTACCTTATATTGAACTTGTAAGACAGTTCCTTCAGTTTATCCAGAGAAATATTAACACTCACCTCAGTGCAGAAAAACTTGAAATGGCACAGGAATTGGAAGAAGGTATTGATGCCTTTAGAAAAGACCTTAAAAAAGTTGCCAGAAAACGTCTTGAAAGTGGTGCTAATGTTAAGGCCGAACTTCTTTATATTGATATGGTTCGCCGCATTGAAAACATTGGTGACAACTGTTTCAGTATTTCAGAAAGCCTGAGAAATTCGTAGGTTTAAATTAAAGAAAACATCTCTAC
>JAKSTH010000161.1 GCA_024402655.1 Treponema sp.
AAATTAATTCTTATCAAAAAAGTCCAGAATGTATTCGTTTACATTTATTTCTGCTCTGTCATTTTTTGGCCATCCGTGATGATAATCTTGAATCAGCATCCACCAGACTTTATTTTCATTTTTTGCCAGTGTGATTTTTTTATTTATTTCTTCCTGAACATAATCTGTACCAAGTTTATTTGTCTTTGAAAAATACTCCAGAACTTTTTCAATAGAAGGATTTGGACTATACTGGCTGCTTTTATTTAACTCCATTGGAATTAATTCATCTTTTAAGCCATTTATCTGAAAAAATGCAGCAGATTTATTTTTTCGTTTTTCCCAAACATGTTTTACCATTATTCCTGCAACACTGGCAAAACCATCGAATTTATTTGTTTTTTCAACAGCAAGTTTCATAGTCAAAAAAGCTCCCTGACTAAAACCTGCAACATAAGTTTTTTTACCAACCTTATAAGTTTTTTTGATGTAATCAGCTGTTTCAACAACAAAATCTAAATCTTCGTTTCCAGCCTTTGTATATGTATTAACCCAACCAATTGTTGAAGATTTAACTTCTGGATTCACATCCCCCTGAAGATACAAAACCGCATAATTTCTTTTAAAAGCTTCTTCTTCAAAACAAATTGTTTTCTGAAAATTAGCAGCAGAATCTTCTGCACCATGAAGTAAAACTACAAGCTTAGTATCTTCATTTTTATTTTCAGGCTCAACATAAATAAAAAAACGCTCTCTTCCTGCTATAGTACAAGAGAAGGAATTTTCTCCAGTAGACACCACATTCTCAATTTTATTCCCGCAAGAACAAAATAGAATTCCCATTAATAAACTAACCAATAAAACCTTTATCTTCATAGCTGTAATTAATTCTCCTAAAAAATATTTTCTAATTAATTCTTAATTTTTCATTTTTAATTCTTCATTTAAAAAAATTCTTCATGGCTTTTTCCAGATTCGACTCAACATTTTTAATAGCTTCTTCCAGTTCCATTCCTTTACTGATTTCTATTACATCTTTTATTCCATCTGCCTTTGTTCCATCGCTCTTTCCACAGAACACAACAACAGGAACTTTTCCACATCGCTTTAAAATGCCGCCGATTGTTTTTCCCATGGCACTTTGTCTATCAAAAGAACCTTCGCCGGTAATAATCAAATCGCAATCTGCAACTCTTTTTTCAAAATCGCATAAAGTTAAAACTGTATCAATTCCACTTTTAAGTTTTCCATTTAATGCTGCCAAGACTGCAAATCCTAATCCACCAGCAGCACCAGACCCTTTTTCAAGCGCAAAATCTGTTGTACGCATTTTATTAAAAAGTGATGCAATGTGGCGACATCCTTCATCCAGTCGTTTTACCATTTGTGGATCTGCACCTTTTTGTGGACCAAATACTGCTGAACATCCATTTTCACCATAAAGAGGATTATCAACATCACAAAGAGCTTCAAAACGAGCACCCTGCAATCGAGGATACATCATAGATAAATCAATTTCTTCAACATCTTTTAAAGTTCCGCCAGTTGGAACAAAGGAAATGCCGTCTTTATTATAAAAACATCCGCCAAGAGCAGCTAACATTCCAAGTCCACAATCATTTGTGCTGGAACCGCCAAGGGTCAAAATAATTTTTTTGGCACCCATATCGCAGGCAAATGCAACCAGCTGTCCAACACCATAAGTACTTGTTTCTTCAGGATTTTCCCGTCCCTTAATTTGAGGAAGCCCATTAGACTGAGCAGCTTCTACAATTGCAGTTTTTCCATTTTCAATAAATGCAACAGAGCTAACTTCTTCTTCATAAAGTGAATTCTGAACAAAGCATTTCATAATCTGGCAGTCTAAGGCTTTTTCAAGACATTCCAAAGTTCCTTCACCACCATCTGCAACAGGCATACAATCAATTTGTGCATCTGGTAAAACTGATTTGATTGCCTTTTCAGCTATTTCACAAAATTTTACAGCCGATAAACTTCCTTTAAATGAATCTGGGGCAATTAATATTTTCATCATAACCTCAAAAATTAATTAAATAAAAAACAGACTTCCAGCAATTAAAAGTTGTCCCGCATAATATAAAGAAAGATTTGTAATTCTTAAACTAAACAACTGCTTTGGTCCAAAAGTATTAAAAATTAAAACCACATCAGAAATAAGAAATAAAACTGCACCTATAGCATAAATTAAAGAATATGATGATTTGTTTGAAATATAATTTCCAATTGCGAAACAAGCCATTAAACAAACGGCGCCAAGATATAAAACGCCAAAAATTTTAAATGCAAGTTTAACTTCAAAACTCTTAAAAATAATAGTCAATAAAATTGCTGCAAGAACAACACCACAAATAATACAAACTAAAATATTATTTGAAAATTTTATTAAAGAAATTAAATAAACAATATGTCCAGCTAAAAAAGCAGCAATACCTAAAAGAAAGATCTTCTGCCCCTGCTTTTCGAAAACAAAGCGCAGGTTCAACAAAATATCACCAGCAGCACCAAGTATTAAACCTGCAAAGATTAATTTTGCAATGCCCATTACAAAACTTTTTTCTACAGTTTGTCCTGCCATTGTAACTAGTTCAGAATGAGATGATAATCCGCAAACAAATCCTGCATATGCACAGGCAAAATAACCAATAATACAAAAAAATACAGATGCAAGCCCTTTTAAGATAACGGCGCCAACATAATGTTTCTTATGTTCCACTGCAATAAAAACACCTTGTAAGATACATCCCAAAAGACCTGTAATCATTAAACCTAACATTTTCTACCTCACTTTTTATAATGTAAATGTGTAATTGCTCCGGCTAAAGCATCTGCTGCATGATCAGGTTTAGGAATCGCTTCTAATCCTAAGAGCAATTTTACATAATTTTGAACTAATTCTTTATCTGCACCCTGGCTACCAGAAACTGCCTGCTTAATTTGTACAGGTCTGTATTCATGTAAATCAAGACCATGTTGTGCCAGACACAAAGAAACAACCCCTTTTGCTTCACTAACCATCATCGCTGATGATGCATTTTTTGCAAAATAAAGACTTTCCATTGCAGCTTCAGTAGGTCTGAATTCGTCTATAACGGCACAAAGATTTGTATAGATTTTCATTAGGCGCTGACCATGGGGTTCATCGGCTTTTGTAGTAATACAACCATAACTAACCATTCTATAGCGGCCATTTACATAATCCACAACACCAAATCCAGTATTTGCAAGCCCCGGGTCAATTCCAAGAACACGACGAACTTTACCAGAAGAAACAGTACTTATATTTTGAGAACCTGGTAATGAATTAAAACTATTTTTCTGGTTGGTCATAAAGATAGTTTATCATAAATTGTATGATAAAACCACATAATCAAAATGACAAAAAAAAGGAACTCTTACGAGTTCCTTTTTTTACGCGTTCATAATTTGCTGTGCCACTGCTCGGATTTTTATTCATTCTTGATCAAATTACTTCGTAATTTGCTCTATTTACACGGAATATAAAATCCTGCGCCACTGCTCGGATTTTTATTCCTCTGGTTCGAAGTCATCTGGATATTCAGCTGTGTGGTATACGTTCTGAACATCGTCGTTGTCTTCAAGTTTATCAATCATTTTCTGTACTTTAGCAGCAGTATCTTTGTCTACTGGAGTATAAGCATCTGGAACCATTCCTACATCAGCAGAAAGTGTTTCAATACCTTTTTCTGTTAAAGCTTCAGCAACAGCTGAGAATGCATCTGGAGTTGTTGTAACTGTGATGATTCCATCTTCGTTTACGATATCATCAGCACCAGCTTCCAAAGCAACTTCCATTACTTCATCTTCGCTTGCTTTTTCTGCATCAATTTCGATTGTACCTTTTCTCTGGAACATACGAGAAACTGAACCAGAAGTTCCTAAGTTTCCACCACATTTAGAGAAAATGTTTTTAACGTCAGCTGCAGCACGGTTCTTGTTATCAGAAAGAACTTCAACCATTACAGCAACGCCACCAGGAGCATATCCTTCGTATAAGTATTCTTCGTAAGCTGCTCCACCGTCTTCACCTGTACCCTTTTTGATAGCACGGTCAATGTTATCTT
>JAKSTH010000162.1 GCA_024402655.1 Treponema sp.
AGCCGATTGTCGGACTTGAACCAACTACCTGCACGTTACGAGGGTGCTGCTCTACCGGGTGAGCTAAATCGGCATGTTTTTTTTATTTTGAGAATAGTGGTAATTTGTTTTTAGAATTAGTTACTTGCGGTTTGGATTTACTCTGGTTTCGTAGGTGCGTTTCATTTCTACGATATTTGTAACAACCATGAAACCTTCGTAGATTTCAATCTTGCGTTTTTCTACAAGTTTATTCAATTCATCACGAGTAATTTCTGCTGAAAGTCCGGCCCAATGTGCAATATCTGCCATTGTAACATGGAATTTTCTTGTCTTCTCGTTTGGATTTGAAGTTGGATTCATTTCATCCAGCATTAAGAATACATCAGCAAGTCTTGCCTGTAAGTCTTTAATACAAAGGATGCGGAATCTTCGTTTCTGGTCGTAAATACGTTTGCAGAAAAGTCTGAGCAATACAAGAGCAATCTGTGGATTTCCTGTAATCAATAATTCAAAGTTTTCTTTATTGAATTCAAGACATTTTACAGGACCAGATGCCATACAAGTTGCTGAACGAGCAGAATTATCAAGAATTGCCATTTCACCAAAGAATTCACCTGGTTTAAGGATATCAAGATTTTTCAAGGCACCGTTTACAAGTTTTACTAACTGAACTTTACCGCTCTGAATCAAATAGAAAGAATCACCTGGTTCATATTCAGAAATAATAACTTCGCCCGGTTCATAACGTTTTGCAAAGCGTTCAAAAGCTGGAAGAGAAAATACTTTTAATGTACCTTCATCGCTTTCTGGAGCTTCAGCAACTTCCTTCATTCTGTTGTGAGCCATTGCTCTTTCATTACGAACTTTTGCTTCTGCGTAAAGTTTTGCAACTTCTTCTTTATTTGTTGAATTTGGATATCTTTTTAAGAATTTAATATAAATATCACAGGCAGAACGATATGCTTCATCATCAGAAAAGCATTTTGCAACTGCAAGCATTCCTGTTTGCTGGTCTTCTGTAATATTATTAAGAATTGATTCAGTTTTTTTATGAATCTGTCGCAGCTGATTTGAAAAAACACGGAGCATTTTCATAATCAACTGTTTATTATTGATGAATAAATTTTCAAATTCCTGAACTGTTAATGCAACTGCAACTGTTGGAACTAAAGCTGTGGCAGTTTCTTCACGGCCAAAATGACCGAAAGCCGATTTTACACCAAAGAATTCACCACTTTTAACCTGTTCAGCTACTGGTAAACCTGATTCTATATCTGTGCTTGTAAGAAGAACTGATCCTGACTGCATGATGAAAACTCTGTCATCACGATCACCTTCAAAGTAAATGACTGAACCTTTTGTGTATTGCATTGCTTTTGGCATAGATACATTAACTCCTACATATTGTAAGTATCGGTGTTATTTCGACAATCTATAATACCATAATATATAAAAATATGCTATTGTAAAAATCATGATAGATTTACATGTTCATACAACAGCTTCCGACGGAATGTATACTCCTACAGAAATTATGAAAAAGGCCCAGGGAAAAAATATTTCCATTATGGCTATAACCGATCACGACACAATTGACGGATTAGAGGAAGGAAAAGCTGCTGCAAAAGAATGTGGAATCAGATTTGTTCCTGGTGTTGAATTAAACATTAATTTTCCTACCGGCGAATTTCATCTTTTAGGTTTAGGGCTGAAAAATCCTTCAGATTCACTTAAAACTCTTCTGTCTGATTTAGTACGCAATCGTGATTTACGAAATGAACAGATTATTGGAAAAATGAAAGCTGAAGGAGTTGATATTTCCATTGAAGAACTTTATGCCGATTTCCCAAATACTATAATTGGTCGCCCTCATTTTGCTGCTGAGCTTGTAAAAAAGAAGATTGTAAAAACACGTCAGCAGGCTTTTGACATTTATCTTGCTAAAGGTCGTAAATGGTATGTTGAAAGAGTTGGCAGCAATTTTGATGAAGCTGTTATTGCTATAAAAGAATCGGGTGGGGTTCCTGTCATAGCACATCCTATGTCACTTTATCTTTCCTGGGGAAAACTTCCAGATGTTATGAAAGATTTTTATGATCGTGGTGCCATGGGTTTGGAAGCATTTCATCCTGGTGCCAGAGTTTCTGAGTGTCTTAGACTGGAAGAACTTGCACACAAAATTGGGTTCTTTGTTACAGGTGGCAGCGATTTTCACGGTGAACAGATTCGAACAGACCGTCGTTTAGGACATACCTGTGGCGGTAAAAAAATAGAAAACAGTTTATTTGAACCTCTTGAATCCATAATTTATACCTGCTAAAAAAATCAAAAAAAATTTAATTTTTTTTCTCAAAATGGTCCGTTTTTTCATAAAAAAGCAATATTACCTGTAGGAAGACATTTCTTCTAAAGAGGTTTTATATGCAGATTTTTTCTTTTTCGCCTTTTGGATACGAAGGTGCACTTGTTACTGTTGAGGTGGATTTAAGACGAGGAATTCCTGCGGTGGATTTGGTCGGATTAGCAGATGGTGCTGTAAAAGAATCCAGAGATCGTATGGCTGCTGCTATAAGGAATTCGGGTTTTGAGTTTCCTCCGGAACGGGTATTGATTAGCCTGTCACCTGCTGATTTAAAAAAAGAAGGGGCTGGTTTTGATTTGCCAATTGCACTTGGGGTACTTGCAGCTGGAGATTCTGGTAAGGGAAGCAATGATTTTATTGATGAGAATATTCTTGTTATGGGAGAATTGGAATTATCAGGAAAAATCAGACCTGTAAAAGGGGTGCATGCTGCGGTTGCAACTGCAGTGTCCTGTGGAATTTTGAGATGTATTGTGCCGGTTCAAAATGTTGATGAAGCAAAAGAAATTGTTGGCGCAAGGGTTTATGGTGCAGATAGTCTTGAAAATGCTTTTAAGGCACTTAAAGACAAAGAATTTTATGAGTCAAAGACCAATTTAGACAGTAATGCCGTTCCACCTGATTGTGTAGAAGTTGATGGAGTTTATTTTCCAAGAACTACGTCGGAATACGAGTATGGGTTAATAAAAGGCCAAGGAAAGTTAATCCGAGGGCTGCAAATTTCTGCTGCCGGTGGGCATAATTTTATTGCAACGGGTGCGCCTGGTTGTGGTAAAACAATGGCAATTCAGAAATTTCCTGGAATTAATCCTTTGTTGACTTTTGAAGAGGCTCAGTCGGTTACAAGAATCTGGTCTTTGGCTGGACTTATTAAACCTTCGGAGTCTTTAATCAGGGTTCCTCCATTTAGAATTCCTCATCAAACAGCCAGTATAGAAGGAATATGTGGAGGTGGAATCAATTGCAGGCCCGGAGAAATTTCTCTGGCACATAATGGGGTTTTGTTCTTAGATGAAGCTGCTGAATTCCGTACTTCTGTATTACAGATGCTGAGAGTACCAATGGAAAACGGTGGAATAACTTTGTGTCGAGCCGGACGAAGCACCCATTATCCTGCACGATTCCAATTAATGATGGCAACAAACCCATGTCCTTGTGGAAATTTTGGGTCAAAGACAAAGATTTGTTTGTGTAGTGCAAAGTCTGTTGAACAGTATTGGAAGAAATTTTCAGCTCCTCTTATGGATAGGGTAGATTTAAGGGTTTTTGTTGAAAGAGAAGCTCCTATGGACGAAGGCGAACGATCTGGTCTGGAAACAACTGCCGAGATTCAAAGAGGGATTGCTGTTGCAATAAACCAGCAAAGAAAAAGGCAGGGAATTAAAAATGCAAATCTAACTCCCGAAGACATTTTAAAGTATTGTAAGCTTGATAATAATTCCAAAGATTTGTTGGATAGTGCTATGGAAAGATATGGTTTTTCTTCAAGAGCAGTTTCTTCTGTATTAAAAGTTTCTCGTACAATTGCAGATATAGCGGCATCAGAAAAAATTACAGAAGCTCATGTTCGTGAAGCCATAAGCTACAGAAAGCTATGTACAAATCTAGTTCCAGAAGAGTTCAGCTAAAACGAGTGTCTGACGAGCCCGAGTTCAGTCGTCCAGCTGAAAGAGCAAGTAGCGGTTAAATAAAAAATGCTTCCT
>JAKSTH010000163.1 GCA_024402655.1 Treponema sp.
GATTAGTTAATCCTGCAGAATTAAAAATAGAGGCACGACTTCTTTGGAGGCGTGCCTTTTTTTTCCTTGGCGAATGGACGGTTTTTTTATTATTTTTATATTTACAGGGTAAAACAATTTATTGAACTGGGGGTGGCGCCCAGTTTTAGTGTTTTTATTTCATAAACTTGGGTAAAATTTGCTTCCAAATGTTATTGTGTCGCAGAAAATGCCCAAGTATAGTTTAGTAGAGAAAAAAAACTGGGCAAAAATTCAAAACGGCGTGGAATTATTTGCATTTAAATGGCTGAAAATATAGAAAAACGCCCAGTTTTTGCAAAAAAATCATCAAAACGGTACAAATTTTCATATTTTTAAGTTGTTTTACCTGAAAAAGAGGTAAAAATGATAAATGAAATACTCTCCCCAGAGTTAATATCTCCAGAAATTGAACATCGGATTCTGGAACTGGAAGAATCAATAGTAAAATTACAGAAATCCTTGAAAAAGGCACCAGAAGGAAGTTTGTGGGTTCACAAAAAGGGAACATATACTCAATATGGTATCTATTTAAATGAAAACAACGAAAGCAAACTGAAATATTTATCTGTAAAAGAAAAGAAATTAATTCAAGAATTGCAGCAAAAGTCTTATAACGAAAAGATTCTCTTTGCGCTTAAAAATCAGGTTCTTTGTTTAAGAAAAACTTTAGCTCTGCTAAAAGAAGAATCCCCAGAAGCAGTTTTGAATAATTTTTCCGAAGAAAAGCAAAAACTCACAATTCCGGTAACTCTTTCAAATGAAGAATATGCAAAACAGTGGCAATCAAAAAAATACGAAGCCCTTGGATTTAGTGAAAACTCTCTTCTATATGTAACGCAATCAGGGCTTAGAGTTCGCTCAAAATCAGAAATTATCATTGCAGACTTGCTTCAACAAAAGAAAGTACCATTTTTTTATGAATCCCCATTGGAACTTAAAACTTTTTATGGAAAGAAAATATTTCATCCAGATTTTTGCTGCCTTAATTTAAGAACACGGCAAGAATTTTACTGGGAACATTTTGGTATGATGGATGATCCTGAATATAGTGCTAATGCTGTTGGAAAACTTAAAGTCTTTAATGAAAATCATTTTGTACAAGGTAAAAATCTAATTATCACAATGGAAACCCAAAGTAATCCATTAACCGCAAAAGAAGTTCGTGGTGTGATAGAGGAATTTTTGGTTTAGGGAAAGAGATTTCTCCATTCCGCTGCGCTCCAGTCGAAATGACAATACTTCCTTTCAAAGTTATCCATGCATTCTATATCAAAGTTTTATAACATGTTATAATTTAGGCGGAGTTGTATATGAAAAAAAATTTATTTTTACTTTTGGCTTTATTTACTATTTTATCCTGTTCAAAAAAAGAAGTTTTGGAACAGCCTCAGCAAACTCAGTTATTACCACAAACAGAATCTTCTCCTTTTGCTAATTTAATAGAAAATATTGGAAAAGAACCAGAAAAAAAAGAGCCGGAAAAGAAGGAACCAGAAAAACCTCTTTACCCATTTCAAAGTTTTGTAGAAAGAGAAGAAATATTAGGGGAATATCCTGGAACTTATTTACCAGAAATATATATAGAAGAATTAAAGCGTACGAAATCTCACAGAATTGCCATGTCAAAAATTCATCAACTGGAACATGTTTATCCTGATGCAATTTTCTTTAGTCCTAGTGAATTGAATTTTATTTATAATTTTCATGAAGGTTGTAGATATGAAATTGTTTTTTGTGATGAACAATCTGTTGTTATCAGAGATTTAGGAAAAGATTATAATTATTCTCTTAAAGAAAATAAGTTTCTTTTTATTGATGATGTAAAATATGTACGCATTGCAGATGCACAGACTGTTGATATATATAACAATTCTATAAAAACTTATGTTGTAAATACTATTTTTAAGGAATTACAGCTTACCGACGGTTCCAACTCTTTTTCTGTAAAAAATGGTGTCATAAAATATAATGGCTGTACTTATGATTTTTCTCTGGATTTAGTTGCTCAGGGAAAAAAATATGATGTTTTATCTGAAATGGATAGAAAATTCGTTGAAGTTTTGGACAACAAAATAAACATTTATAATGCATCTTCAGAAGACGGTAATTATGAGATTGGCTGGTTGTCCAATGCAATTTATACACTTGAAGCCTCTTTCAAGTTTTAAAAAGATAAATGAAGGAAAAAGAATATGCGCAGAAAAGAAAGAGAAGTTACTGATTTTGATGAAATTATAAAAATATTAGAACGCTGTACAGTTCTTCATCTTGCAATGATTAGTGACGGAAAACCTTATTCTGTTCCTGTGAATTTTGGCTATATTGTTAAGGAAGAAAATGGTACTAAGAAGCTGAATATTTATATTCACGGAGCAGGGGAAGGTAAAAAGGTTTCTGCTCTTAAAGAGAATCCTGCTGTGTGTTTTAGTACACAGGCTTTTGCCAATGCTGAATCTTTAGTAGAAGATAAATCTATTCCTTGTGAATGGACATGTTATTATGAAAGTGTAATTGGTTCTGGAACCGCCACTTTTATGGAAAAATCCAAAGAAAAAACTGAAGGTCTTGATTCAATTATGCTTCATAATGGTTATAAACTTCCATCTGGTATAAAACAGATTGCTTATCAGGCTATGAGTTTTGCTCATACTTCGGTAATTAAAATTGAAGTTGATGAAGTAACTGGAAAACGCCATATTAAGAAATAAAGAAACAATTCCACAAATTGAGCTTTATTTACTTTGAAATCTTGAATAGGATGAATATATGAAAAAAATTATATTTTATTTTTTTATTATTACATGTGTTGTTTTTGCAGGATGTTCCAAAAAAGCAGAAAGTAAACCTTTTTATGAATTAGAAGAAGAAATGCAGGAAATCGATGTACCAGAAGTAACTCCTGTAGAAAAAGAAAATGAAGTGCCTGTGTCAGAACAGG
Organism: Treponema sp.; assembly: GCA_024402655.1. Classification (GTDB taxonomy): domain Bacteria; phylum Spirochaetota; class Spirochaetia; order Treponematales; family Treponemataceae; genus Treponema_D. The sequence goes on from JAKSTH010000163.1 coordinate 2,960, forward strand.
AGCCAGAAGAACAAGTAACTTATACTCTAATTAATAGTGATATATTAAAGCAGTACCAGGTTTATCCTCTAAAAGAAGGGGAAGAAAAGAAACTTGGGGAAAACTATTATTATCATCCATTGCCAGTTACTTATATTTTAGGTTTTTCTAAAGATGGAAAGATGATGTGGTGCGATGAACGGTTTATAGATGGCCGTGGTGATTATGTTTTCACTCTTTATGTTCACGACCTTGTTAGTGATGAAGTATTGGAAACTTTAACTTTAAGTTCTGAAGATTCTCAATATCCTGATTTGGGAATATGTGAAGCTTTTCTAAAAACTCATATCACAAAATTAAAGGCTTTAATTGAAAAATATAAGATTCACATGAATGAATCGAAAGTTGAAAGTTTCCCTGGAAAAATTGGAAATGCAACTTATAATGCAAAGGTTACTGTAAAAGACACAGGAAAATTATTGAATGAATACTTTTCTATAATTGATTATTCCTGTTCGGTAGAAAAAGAAGGAAAAGGTTCAAAAACTATAACTTCTAAAAAAGATTTTGTGGCAGAAAATGCAATTGTTGCCGGTTATGTAAAATCTCCTTTGGAAGATAGAATTGCTGTAATAATTGCCGAAGCTACTATGGGTTTTGAAGGAATAGATATCTATTATACTTTCAGCGGTTGTGATTTAAATAAAAATTTTTAATTAGCTGAACAAATGGTTACAATATCATAAAGCGGAAAAATAAAATGAATAAGCGGTTGTTTTTAAGTATAAGTTTGCAAATCTCAATTTTTTTGGTAATTGTCGCTTTTATGCCAGTTGCAATTATGATGGCCTTAAAGACATATGAAAAACAACAGCTTTCTATGATGGAAAACAGCAATGTTCAGCAGGGGCGTCTTGTTTCCAGTGCCATTAGTGCTAAAGACAAAACTTATGTTGATGAAGAATTTGCAAAAACACTTTTACAAAACATGAATAATCGTTTTGATTCCCGTATTCGTATATTAGGAAAAGATGGAACCTTACTTTTGGATTCTGCCAAACTTGTTGATGATGAAAAGCTGGATGCCGACTCTGAA
>JAKSTH010000164.1 GCA_024402655.1 Treponema sp.
GCAAATTTAAAACCCTGGCCGATTTGTGCTGGTACCGAGTGCAGAAAAATGGGGAACAATTTAATCACAAGATAGAAAAAATTATATTGATTTAGTTTTGGGGTTGTTATCAATACAAATCACAATTTGTGTGGGAGGGGGAAAATCTTGATTAAGGTTAATTATTCTTAATTAAAGAAATAATAATCATTTAATGTATAATTAACATCAGTAAAAATATCACCACCTAATATTAAAATATTCGTATCTAACTCTCCAAATTTAAAAGTTTCAGTTACACCTTTTTTACCAAAGTCTCTTATATATTTTTTTGATATATTCTTTGGAGCTTTACAAATGAAAAAATACTTATTCTCGTTTATCTGGCAAATATATAAAATCTCTGTATCATAAACATGAATCTTAAAATCTAAATCTTTATATATATAGTTATAATCATTATCCAAAAACGAACATATCATATTTGTACTTGATTTAGATTCGATTCTTATAGTTCCTTCTTGATCTTTATTTTTATTTTGTAAAGAATATTCTTTAACAGGTAACTTTGTTGGCATTAAAAATTCTTCTTTTGTCGTACATCCAGTTATCAGAAAAATATAAAAACAGATTAAAAGAAAGTTTAAATGTTTATTCATTTACATAACTCCTATTCATATTTTCAATGAATTTAATAAAACGTTCTTCTTGATGCATATATTTACAATAATCATAATATGCAGAAAAATAGTTAATCATTTTTTGTGGATTATTATTTCCTTCAGTATTAAATCTCTGTACCAGGTTTGGATATAATTTCATATATTGTGTTAGTTTATCATTTGTTATTTGATTTTCATCAATTAATCCATCGTTTAGACCATCCCACAACATAAACATGTTATATTTATTTTCACACAATTCCCATTCGAGTAAGGATTTTTCATCATTTAAAAATGAAACAAAATCTGGATCATATGAATATTCTTTTATCAAGAACGATAATCTATTTATTTCATTTTCAGCTGATTTGATATAATCAAAATCTTCAACTAAGTAATTAGTTCCCAAATTTTCGAAATTACGAGCTAAAGGAGTAAGTAATATAGATCCAAATCCTAATGTCATAATATTTATCGTACGAATGTTTTTTGCAATATTATTCATTTGAATGTCTGTTGTAGTAAAATTTCCAGTGAAATAAGAAACCCTTGTTGCATTATTTCGCTGTACTGGATTATTTAACTCGTATAAATCTATAGACATTCCTATAATTGTAGTTGTATCACTTCTTCCATCCGGATCCACATACCTAATCGGGTTATTACCTGCATAATGATACAAATGAAAATTGATGTGGGTATCAACTTAAATTCATACCTTCTACACAATCAACCAGCTCTCTTTTCTACTTTTCATCTCCTTTTTCTATCTAAAACCAGCTACTTTTCTACGAAAAACAACTGGTTTTAGCCTGTTTTTATGCCCTATCCCTACAAATCCCAATTTGTGGGAGGAAGAAATAGTAATACAAAAACTCAAGAATCTTAATTTCCCCCTCCCTTGAATCTTATTGATTTTTAAGACTGCAATGTTATTAAGTAATAATTAACCCTATTTTGCAGAATCAATAATTGCATAGTTATCCTTATCAAGAACAAAACTAACCCATTCATCTGAATTAAATCTAAATAACTTTGTTGCAACTTCAGTATTTCTATATTCGTTATTTTCTTGATTTACAATAGGTGTTATTGACGAAACTTCATTATAATTCGGACCAATAACAGTTGAATACAAATTTGAATCTTCAAAAATTTCTGAATACAAAATATAATTTTCACTTGTATAATCAAATGCAAATATTTCATTATTCTCATTTATATAAAGATTAATAAAGTTTTCATCACTACCATTTTTAACTTTGATCTCAACACCAGTGTTATTATTTATATTCTTGAAATATCTAATCTTTAATTTCTGAGAATTTTGTTTTATTATGAAAAATATAATTAATGAGAATAAAACTATAATAAATAAAGTTTCAAATATGATTATTTTATTCTGTGAGATTTTGTTTTTCATTATCTGTACCTCTTAGGATATTAATAGAATCATTTGCAATTTTATCGATTTTTTTCTTATCTATTTTTCCATTAGTTCTAATTTCTGATAAACCGGCATAGGCCACAATCCCACTATATTTTTCCTTACCAATCATAACAGTTACTTGAATTTCTATTTTTCCATCTTTTTCATTGGCAGTTTCTGCATAAATTTTAAATGTATTACTAGTCTTTAGTTTTTCTACTAAATCAAATCCTTTATCAAGAGTTCCATTCATAGAAAAAGATTTGGATTTTTCATTTTTTGCATTACCAGAACCTGATATAGTTGGCATTTTAGGCATTTTAATATTTCCATAATCAGTTATAATTGTTGGTAACTCTGATGCCAATTCACTAAAGCAATATGGAAATGAAATATAATTCTCATTTCTGGCTCCAAAAAACATGGAATTAGAATTTGTTCTCTGTACAAATGATATGGTTCTATCATACTGAGCTTGATTTAATACTATGTAATCACCATCCGGGTCCACATACCTAATCGGGTTATTTCCTGCATAATGATACAAATGAAAATTGATGTGGGTATCAACTTAAATTCATACCTTCTACACAATCAACCAGCTCTCTTTTCTACTTTTAATCTCCTTTTTTATATTTTTAACCAGCTACTTTTCTACGAAAAATAACTGGTTTTAGCCTGTTTTTATGCCCTATCCCTACAAATCACAATTTGTGTGGAGATTTTTTTTATTTCATTCTTGAATTTAAAATTTTTGTACCTTTATAAACTGGAACTAAAAATAAAATATTATATAAGTAATAATCAGAATCATCTTTACATACAAAAATATAATCGATGGTTGTATATAATGGAATATTAAGGAAATATTTATCACGAAAAATAAAAATACCTTTTTCATCCTCTATAGAAAAAAATACATCTGAAATTTTATGCCAGGGGAAATGATGCTGATACGTATAATCCTTAACAAAATCAGAACCGCTTAAATCTTCCACTTCGTGCAACTTAGCAAAATATTCAAAAGAATCATTCTGATTTAATTCTTTGTCGTTCGAAAAAACATATCTTTTAATCTCATGTGTGTAAGCAATCCCAATTTCATTTATGTTTTTTTGTATGTCTGCTGATATATTAAAAAGTTTATTCAATTTAATATAATTTATAGTATTTATTATAAATACAAGTGAGAAATACAGTGCTATAATTATTAAAATTTTTTTCCTATTTCTAAATTGTTTTCCCATTTTATTCCTCAATATATATATTAAATGTAGTAAACAGGTTTGACGTTGAATATGTTATAGTTTCTGTTATTTTACACTTAGCTTCCACTGTTTTTCCATCAACTGTGGCAGAATAGGTTACATTTATTTTTGTTATTACTGTCTTTCCTATTAAACAAGCACCCCCATATTCTGCATCCTTCACTATTGTTGTCTTATTGATAACTCTTGTTACATCAACGCATTCATTATTTCCAACCATCTGATAAAAATAATCAAAATTCTTTTTATTTTTTTTATCAAAATCTGGGCAAACCAATTTAATAAGATCCCCCATGAAAAGAACCGGTTTAATAATTTGTGAAACCGTTTCACCTGCATCATTCAAAACTGTTTTTGTTGTCATATCTAAACCTACAGATGTTAAACTATTTCCTAATGCTCCACTTAAAGCATCAATTGGTTCATATATACCTCTAGAATTAGAATAATTTCCATACCAAAAACTCCATTCAGGAAATAACTCATTTCCTTTCAAATGTGTTGTATCAGTATAATCAGCAGGTATCGCTATATCGATTTTATTATTAGTTTTAAATATATCCGTCCTTCCATCTGGATCCACATACTTTACCGGGTTATTTCCTGCATAATGATACAAATGAAAATTGATGTGGGTATCAACTT
>JAKSTH010000165.1 GCA_024402655.1 Treponema sp.
AAGATGTTATGGTGTTGTTGCTAATGAAGATTTTATTCTTGTAAGCGAATATGGCTGTAACGGTGTTGATCCAAAGCTCGTGCTTTTTAGACACAGATAAAACACTATTTACCAGAGGGAGAAAAAATGAAAGCTATTATTACAGACTTGGACAGAACTTTACTTAAGACTGATAAATCGGTTTCGGAGAAAACAATTTCAGTTCTTAATGCGGCACATGAAAATGGTGTTAAGGCAATGTTTGAAGCTTTTGGAATTGATCCGAAAGATGCAGTTTATTTTGGTGACGACAACGATGATATTGAATCTCTTAAGTGGTGCGGAAAAGGCGTTGATTTATAGGTAGAAAATAAAATGAAAAAAACTGACTGGACAAAAGAAATTCCACAGGGAGCTTTTATTTCTAAAACTCCAACATATAAGGTGGGAGAATATTTTAATCTGTTTAAAAAGGATTCAGCTTGTGGGATGAATTACTACCTTTTTGATCCAACTGAACATGGCTTTGAAAAAGGAAAAACTTATCCTGTATTAATTTTTCTTCACGGCTACACAAACGCATTGGAAGGTGATGTCTGCATTAATTATGCTGGTGCTGAATTTTTTGCGACTGAAAAATATCAGCAGGCTTTAGGTGGGGCTTATATTCTTGTTCCTCTGGCTAATGAAAAGCGAAATGAAGAAGGTGAAGTTGTAGATTCCTGGAGTGAAGATTACCAGATTCCTCTTTACAATCTTATTTGTGATTTTATAAAGTCTCACGCTGATGCAAATGGTGGGGTAAGTAAAAAGCTTCTTTGGGGAAATTCTGCTGGTGCTTCTATGGTTTATTTAATGGGCCAGAAGTATCCTGATTTCTTCAATATTCTTATTCCAGTTGGCTCTGATGATATTCCTTCGGATTCTGTAATTGACCAGTGGGATGAAAATAATGTTCACCTGTTTTTAGCAATGGGCAAACGGGATGAGTTTAATGATTATGAAGGTGCTGTTGTTCCTCGGCTTCCTCGTCTTGAAAAAATGAAAAACAGTTTTATTTTTACTCCAGACTGGGTTTATAACGGAGACAAAGGAATTGCCTCAATCAATTTTGGAAAGGAAATGGGGCAGCACTGTCTTGTAAATCCTATGGCTTGTAACTTAATGTTTGATGACGGTTCTTGCATGGACTCGCGCCTTCCACGAGGACTTACTGATTGGATTAACTATGCTTTGACAGATCATCCTTATATTGAAAAAACTCCTGTTCTGGAAACTGAACGCCTTATTTTGCGTCCAATAAAATTTACAGACCTGGAAGCAGTTTACAAATGGTGTGGCGATGAAAAAACTGCAAAGTTCATGCTTTTTTCAAAATACAAAAGCACCGCAGATGGCGTAGACTGGGTAAATTCTATGTATACAAATGCTGATGATTTGGATTATGGTTTTGTCTGGAAAGAAACTGGTGAAATGATTGGTAGTGGTGGTATATATCACTCACATCATCCAGAAACTGAAGTCTGGAGTATTGGTTACGATATACGCAGTGATATGTGGGGAAAAGGAATTACTACCGAAGCTATGGAAAAAATTCTTGAGTATGCCCGTAGTTCAAGAGATGTAAAAGAAATTGCCGGAACCTTTGCTGTAGACAACATTGGCAGCCGCAGAGTTATGGAAAAACTTGGTATGACCTACCTTGAAGATACTGAATATACTAAGTGGGATGGTTCTGCAACTTTTAAAGCCCAGACATTTCACAGGAGATTTGAATGTTAAATAAAAATGATTTTCCAATTTTAGAGTTTGATACAAACCCAGTGGCAAAAATTAACCCGGAGCAGTTGTGTGGCGGTGAAAAATGGCCAGAAAATAAACTGATTATTACTTTTTTCCCAGAAGCTTTGAAAAAATTGCAGGAAGAAAAGGTGATAGAGTTTGCTTATCACATTGGCGGTGAAAATCCTTTTGATATTTATCGTTTTGTAGAAAATCCTGATGTACTTATTGTTTTAGGCCAGGTTGGCTGTCCTGCTTGTGCCGGTAATCTTGATGCTTTCAATGGTTTTGGAATTAACAAAGTTATGTTCTGTGGCGGTGGCGGTGTTCTGGACCGAAATATTCAGGTTGGTCAGCTGCTTTTAGTTGATGGTGCAATCCGCGACGAAGGGGTTTCTTACCATTATATCGAGCCAAGCCGCTATATTTACACAAAAAAAGAAACAACAGACAAACTTGCTTCTTACATGGATGAACATAAAGTTCCTTATATGCGAGGGCTTGTGTGGACAACCGATGCCATGCTTCGTGAAACTGCCGACCGTATTGAGCAGCGCAAAGCCGAAGGTGCAAAAATTGTAGAAATGGAACAGGCAGGTTGTATTGCAGTTGCTCAGTTCCGAGGTTTTGATTACGGTGCAATTATTTACGGTGGTGATGATGTTGCTTCCACTGAATGGGATAACCGCAGTTGGATGAATCGTCATGGAATCCGCTACAATTTGATTATGCTCTGCAAAGAGTTGGTAGAAAGGTTGTAAAATGAATATAGAAATCAGAAAAGAAACAGAAAAAGATTATTTTGAAACTGAAAAAATGGTGCGGGAATCTTTCTGGAATAAATATCAGCCAGGATGTAACGAGCATTATATGGTACATGTGATGCGTGAAAACGTAGCATGGCTTCCAGAACTGAGCCGCATTGCAGTGGTTGATGGTGAAATTGCTGGTGTAATCATGTACTTTGAAGCAAAGATTAAAAAGACTGATGGCAGTGAAGTAAAAATTGCAAGCTTTGGTCCTCTTTGCGTTTGTCACAAATATCGTGCAATGGGCATTGGTAAAAAACTGATGGCCGAAACTCTTCCTCTTGCAAAAGCAGCCGGTTACCCTGGTGTTTTGATTATTGGTGAACCTGATTATTACCCTAAAGCAGGATTTATCCGCTGTAAAGACCGTGAAATTACTGATGCAGAAGGAAATTCTTGGGATGCCTACATGGTGTATGAATTTGAAAAAGACGGCATGCATATTCCAGGCGTTATGGAAGAACCTTATGACATTACAAATGGTATTCCACCAGTTCCGCCAGCTGATTATGAAAGTCAGTTTGAAGTGTGGAACAGAGCAAGTCTTCCTTGCCAGTTTGTGTATCCGAATCCTTGCGATGAAAATAACGGTTACCATTTAAAACGGGAAGAAGAAAATCCTGTCGGTTTTGATGCGTTATTTGCAAATCTGGAAAATGGTGAAAAAGGCGAAGAAATCCGCAAGTGCCGTACAAATCATGGATTCATTATTGAAAACGGAAGCCGTAGTGTTGGAATGTGTGTGATTTCTACAGAAAATGAAAATCCTTTGGTGACACATGTCTGGCTGGAAGAAGATTTCCGTGATAAGGGAATTGAAGAAGATATTAGAGCAACTTTGGCAAAGCAAAACTGAAGTGAATGATGAAAGCCCGGTTTTTGCGCAGCAAAAATGACCCCAAAAAACAGAAGAACAACTCTTTTTGTTTTTACTGAACTGTAATCAATCCATCACGGCTTGTAATCAGGAACATGTGGAGTCCTGCAATCTGAGGCAGTGTCACCACAGCTTCCTGTTCGGCAAAAAGATTTACTACCATTATTTTGTCGTACTGAACGGTAATGATGTGGGCGATGTAATCATCTTTTGTCATGGGGTGATTAAAGCTCACGGAATATTGGCCGTCGAACTCCTTTATAATTGGAGTATATCTGTCATCATCTGTCTGATGTGCTTCTGCAAAGGCAAGCTTGTTTCCACAGCAACTGATTTCGATTTCTTTTACGCTGGTAATAAGATTGCCGCAGGTAGGGCAGCGGTAGAATTTTATTCGGTTCATATTTCCCGCAATGCTTTTGTTTTTTACAAGTTCACCTCGAAGAATGCTTTGTATATCAATTTCCAGAACTTTGCTTAACTGGGAAAGAAGTGTGATGTCCGGGCATCCGTGACCTTTTTCC
>JAKSTH010000166.1 GCA_024402655.1 Treponema sp.
TATCCCAACAAAATCTTCATCCAGGAACGAGAATCTTTATCTTCAGGATTCAAACCTAAATTCCGTACCAGAGTTTCTAACAACTGACCTACAATTTTTGGATCCATATCATCTTTTGTATATTCAATTTCCACATAAAAATACTGATTCACTTTTTCCAGCTCCAGATGAAACTCTGCATGTGGATTTTCAGAAACACAAACATTGCATCCCCATGCTTCCTTGCACTTTTCAAAAAACTTGATATAACAAGCCACATTAAAAAAATCTCTTAAAACATCAGCGTTTTCAATGTAAGTTTCATTTTCTTCGTTAAATTCTATGCCGTTTTCTTTGGACTTTCGTTTGATTGTAAAATATGACTCAATTTTTCCGTCTTTTTCTTCCCCGCGAATTCTTAAAACTTGTGGCTCTCCGTGAATTTTTCTTTCTTCACGATCCTTGTAACGGGAATAATATTCATCCCATTTTTTAATAAACACAGGTTCAGAAAGTACTTTTATTCCATCAAGAGTTTTTTCACCTTTTATCACGCAGAAAATATCATCATACTGCTGTTTTGTAAGTGGGATTTTTAATTCTATTTCTCTGCCCATTTTTAACTCCTGCTATTTAAAATTAATTCCGGATGATATTCAAAATGCATGTTATCCCAAATTGCCCATTTTCCACCCCAAATAAAGCCTTCATCTTCGAAAATTTTGATTACGCTTTTTGGTGGCATCCATCTCTTGCTTAAAGGTGTAAGCATCCAGTTTTCAGGGTCCCTGTCTTTTGCCCAGCTCCAGTAAACATCTTTTCCGCCATAATATTTTGGCTGCACATCAATTGCAATTCCAAGACTGTGAAAAGATTTTCTGTTTGTTCCAGCAATAAGGCGCCAGTAGTAAGCTTCGTTTTTAGAAAGACCTGCAAGAAAATCTTTAACTTCTTTATCTGTTTCTGCCAGCTTGTTGATTCTTTCTTCCACTCGCAATAAAGGTGCTTTAATTCGTTCATGAATCGTAATTGCTTTTCCAAGAAATTTTGTATAAACCAAATGCTTTTCCAATGAAGCCCTGGTGGAACTGTCATAAATAGCATCAAAAAAGAACATTGGTGTTCCAGCTCCATTTTTGCGATTATCATCGGAACCAAAGTTTTTCATAGCTGAAATCTGTTCTGAAGTAAAATCTGCAGGGTCAGCTAAATCTTCTTTGCTGTTGTAGGAATATAAAAGTGTCCAGTATTTATCTTTATTTTTTAATTCTTCATAAGGAACCATACTTCCATTGCACCAATATAAAACCGCAGTACGACTTCCATTTCCCTGGGGAATTGTCATTGTAATTTTCCAGTCTTTTAAATTCCCGTCGTATTCACTTTTAAATGTGATGTCTGGATACGCTCTTTTAAATATGTTTAGACCAACTGGCTCAGATGATAAAGAAAACAATGTCTGGGCAAAAGCTAACACCAGAATTACCAGTACAAGTTTGATTTTATTCACAAATTTCATTTTCACAACCCTTACTATACCACGCATAAAAAAAATTTCAAAATCATAAAATTTGCAATTTATTGTGAAAATTACAAAAACCTTAAAAAGTTCAGGCAATTTTAATTCTTTTTTTGTAAATTCTCTAACTAATTGTATCTTTTATTTTATTTCACTAGAATAAAAGCAACTGCAAAGACGCAGAACAGGAGCCTCCCATGAATAATATCGATTTGCCTGAGATTTTTGGAAGTCTGGTTTTTAATCAGTCTGTTATGAAAGAAATGCTGCCTTCACAAACTTACAAGGCACTCAAGCACACAATGGAGGAAGGAACTCCTTTAAACCTGGAAGTTGCAAATCAGGTTGCAGAAGCAATGAAAAACTGGGCAATTTCTAAAGGTGCCACTCACTATTCACACTGGTTCCAGCCATTAACTGGTATTACTGCAGAAAAACACGATTCTTTCCTTACTCCAGAAGATGAAGGAAAAATCATAATGAGCTTTAGCGGAAAAGAATTGATTAAAGGTGAACCAGATGCATCATCTTTCCCAAGCGGCGGCAAACGTTCAACTTTTGAAGCTCGCGGTTACACAGTTTGGGATCCAACTTCATATCCTTTTGTAAAAGATCACACACTTTGTATCCCAACAGCATTCTGTTCCTGGACCGGTGAAGCACTTGATAAAAAAACTCCACTTTTGCGCTCCATGGAAAGCTTAAATGAACAGTCTCTCCGTATTCTTAAACTTTTTGGAAACGATGCAAAACATGTTACAACAACAATGGGACCAGAACAGGAATATTTCCTTGTTGATGAAAAACTCTATCAGAAACGCAAAGACCTTAAAATGTGTGGCAGAACTCTTTTTGGTTCACGCCCAGTAAAAGGTCAGGAAATGGATGACCAGTATTTTGCCGCAATTAAGCCTCGTGTAATTGAATACATGGAAGATTTAAATACTGAACTTTGGAAGCTTGGTATTTATGCAAAAACAGAACATAACGAAGGAGCTCCAGCTCAGCACGAAATGGCACCAATTTTTACAACTTCAAACCTTGCAGCAGACCAGAATCAGCTGACAATGGAAATTATGAAAAAAGTTGCACGCCGTCACGGATTAATTTGTCTTCTTCACGAAAAACCATTTGCCGGTGTTGCAGGAAGCGGTAAACACAACAACTGGTCCATTGCTACAGACAAAGGTGAAAATCTTTTTGCCCCAGGAAAAACTCCACGAGACAATGCACAATTCCTTTTATTTTTGACCGCCGTAATTAAAGCAGTTGATGATAATCAGGATTTGCTCCGTTATTCAGTTGCAAGTGCTGGAAACGATAACCGTCTTGGTGTAATTGAAGCGCCACCTGCAATTATGTCCATTTATATTGGAGATGAACTGGAAGCCGTTCTTTCTTCTATTAAAGATGGAAAATCTTATACAAATCAGGCTGGAAGCAAACTTAACATTGGTGTTGATGTTTTACCTGGTATTCCAAAAGATTCAACAGACCGCAACAGAACTTCACCATTTGCATTTACAGGAAACCGCTTTGAATTCCGTTCAGTAGGAAGCTCTCTTTCAATCAGTGGTCCAAACACAATTTTGAATGCTATTCTTGCAAATACATTGTGTGATTTTGCAGATGAACTTGAAAAAGCAAAGGATTTTGATGAAGAACTTCAGGCACTTATTAAACGAGAAATTACTGCTCACTGGAAAATTCTTTTTAACGGAAACGGATACACAGAAGACTGGGTAAAAGAAGCTGAAAAACGTGGTCTTAAAAATTACCGCACAACTCCAGATGCAATTGAACACTATCTTGATAAAAAGAATCTTGATTTGTTCACTCGCATGCAGATTTATACTCCAGATGAAATGAAAAGTCACTACGACATTAAGCTGGAAAAATACTGTCAGGTTTTGAATATAGAAGTAAACACCATGGTAAAAATGGTAAACAAAGATATTATTCCTGCTGCAATGAAATACATGAATGTTCTTGCTAATACAGTTTATAAAATGACTAAAGCATGGTCTGGAGCCAGCAGTGTGGCTTCAAACCTTCTTCGCTCTTTAGATAAACTTACTGCCGATTTGGAAAAAGCAACTGTAGAACTTTCAAAACAGCATGCAAAAACCAAAGATATAAAAGATCTTCTTAAAGCAGCAAAATCTTATGCTCAGGATATTCTTCCAGCCATGGCAAATGTTCGTTCAGTTGCCGACCAGATAGAAGAACTTCTTGGTGAAGAATACAAACCTTTCCCAAGCTACGAAGATTTATTGTTCAGTGTTCAGTAAACGGGCGTTCCCTTCGCTAACGCTCAGGTCGGGCTTTCCAGAGCTCCGCTAATCGCTACGAACAAAAAAAAGACTGTTTGATTAAATCAAACAGTCTTTTTTTTGTTTGCCTGCGGCACTCTTCCAATCCCTAACGTAGAAGAGCAATTATT
>JAKSTH010000167.1 GCA_024402655.1 Treponema sp.
GAAAACAGCTATACTTCACAGATGGTTCGTACAATCAAATACTTCTCTGAAAACTGCTAAGTTTAGTTTTTAGATAGTAAAGAGGCACTTGCGAAATGCAGGTGCCTTTTTTATTTTAACTGGGAAATCAGAGATATATTCAATAATTATTGTTTTTTTTCTTATCTTTTAGTATTCTTATTCATACGTTTTGAATTTCTTTATAGGAATTCGAGGAGAAGAAATGAAAACTATTAAAAGAATATTTGTTGGCTTAGTACTCTTTACATTTGCTTTAGCTGGTACTTTTGCTCAGGAAGCTACTAATAATGTTATGGGTGGCCTTGACGGTGTTTTTGAAAGAGATGCTTATGAAGAACAGGCTTCTAATCCAGAAGTAGCTTATGCAGTTGCTTATCAGTTAGTTCAGGCTATTGGTGCTGGTGAAATTACAGAATTGTATCAGCTTACAGAAGATACTATTGATGATGAAGATGAAGTTCTTATGAATGATGTAAAAGAATATATCAGTGCTAATTTTAAAGTAAAAAATAATCAGGGATATTCTTTTATTGTTTTAAGAAGTCAGTCTGAAGAAGGTATAGACGGTTGGCTCGCCTTCTACCATTATAGTAAAAAAGGCAAGCCTGCAGATATGTACTATTACTACTATTTCTGTATTGAATTCTAATCTGTAAGATTTTTCAACATATCAACTGTCTGGTATCCTACTGCGGATCTGGACAGTTGCCCTGCCTTAAATACAACAAGTGACGGAATGCTCATAACATTAAACTGTTCAGCAAGTTCCGCTTGTTCATCTACATTTATTTTACAAACCTTTACATTTGGATTTTCTTCGGCAAAAGTTTTAAGTACTGGAGCCAGCATTTTACATGGTCCGCACCATTCTGCCCAAAAATCTACTAAAACTGTTTTTTCGGCTTCTAATACTTCTTTCTGGAAGTTTTCTTTTGTTACGATTGTTTCAGACATTGGCTTTCCTCCTGGAACATATTTCTACTATAAATATAAGTATGAATGCTTCAAAAGGAAAGATTTTTTATGAAAGATTACAGACAAAATCACAGAAGGCGCACATATCATCTGTTTTTCCAGGGAATTCTACACCTTTCTTTTTAAGTTCTTTTATCTTTTTTGAAAGACCTTCATTGTAGCAGGTTTTTACCATCTCATTTTTAGAGGCCTGATGCATAATGGTGTCAAAATCCTGTTTAATTGTTCCAATGAATAATTTTGGATTTTCGTTTGCAAAGCCACAGCAGGGAGCAATGTTTCCATCAGGATGAACAAAAAGAACTTGTCCAGGTCCTTCGCAATAATCATCTTTAAACCATTTGTCGCTTTTCCATGCACGGGTATCTTTTCCAGAAAAGCTCTGGGGCTGACGGTCTACTGGAATAAAGGTTGTATTATTTTTAATAATAATTGTTCCAGTTCCTGTATTTTTGTCCAGATTTTTTTCAATTGTACAATTAAATTCTCTTGCCAGAATGTCAAGATTTGTAATATCAAGAGAAAATTTTGAAGCTACTGATTGAATCTGAAGGGTAGTGTTGTCGAATACTTCGAACACAGCAGCACAGAATTCTTTAAGCTGTGTAATTTTCTGACCATGGAAAGAGTCATAACTAAGGCCAATTTTACCATCATATCCGGCGTCTCGTAATGCCTGAAGGTTAGAAATCAATTCCTGATGATTGTTCCACCAGATTCCATTTGTCATGATTCTGTCAAACATGTAGGCGTTATCTACTGCGTATTTTATTACATCAACAAGAAAATCCATTTGTAAAAATGGTTCACCTCCAGAAAAACCTATCTGTCGGATTGTACTTCCTTTGCAAGTTTCCAGAAAGGCAATTGCGTCTTGAGATGAAAGTTTTGCTCCGTCCCTTTTTACAAAACAGTGGGGACAGTGTAAATTACATTCATTGGATGCTGCGAAAATTACTTCTTCTGGAAAAAATTTAGTTTTACTCATGCTATTGTACCTGTATTACTGAGACACTTCTGCCATCTTTTAGATAAGTTCTTTCCGGATTTGTTGTATCTAATACTGGAGTTAATCCAATGTAATAGTTGTAAAAATATTTACCATCTGGTAATGGAAGTTCCAGTTCATAAAAACCTGGAGCTGTTTCTTTTAGCTTATAGATCCAAGGATCCCAGTTACAAAAAGTTCCGGCAATTCTGATTGTCTGGCCACTTTTTCCTTTATAAACAAAGTGAACTGTATTTCTTTCTGTTATTTCTGTATTTTTTATAATGCCTTGTGTATCTGACACTTTTGAAAAATATAAATTAACAGAATCATCATATTCTTTTACGGGGTTAAGTGGATCTGTAGTCCAAAGTCCGTCTATAACAATTCTATATTTAATTTCAGAAATTTTATGAGTTCGTTCGTAGCAATAAAAAAGATGCTGTGGAGTTTTGTTTCCATCTTCATCTGTTGCACACTGCAATTTGTAGGGGTGAATAATCTGATAGTCTTCAAAATCAAAGGCAATTCCTACATGGCGATTAGAAGGATCTGCTGTGAAAATAATATAATCGTCTGTAATAACTGGTGCTGTTGGTGCTTTAATTTCTCGCAAAATAGTATCCAGCTCGTAATCCCTGTATTTAATTGGGGTAGCTGAAAAAGCTGCTGTTGCCGAAGAAAGCATAACAAGTGCCATTAAGGATTTTATAAACAAATTCTTTTTCATGTTGTCATTTTCGGAAAATAACTGTAAAAGTTTATATTTTTATAATAAGAAAATATTCATATTTAATAGTAAAGTCGGTCTCTTTTTTTTCCGTATATTTAATAAGACAAGTAAGAATTTTCTGTCATAAATATGGTATAATGGTGACAGAGTCACAAATACTTGTAATTTAGTGGGAATGTAGGGTAAAATTAAAGTAGTATGCCAGGCTTAAATCAGCTTAAACAATTCAATAACGATATTCTGTCTCTTGGTGATGAAATTACTATCCGCGCTAGCCGTGGAGAAAAGCCTGTCAGAGTTCCTCTTCCAAAAGGTGTGCCAGAAAGAGATGACTCGGAAGAGTTTATTAGTGGTATGCCTCAAATTGCGGCTGTTCCAGAAACTTCTGTAGTAGATGAAGATCTTTCTGATATTACTGGAATTGGAGCTGCACCTAAAAAAGATTCTGCAGAAAAAGAAGCAGAAGCACCATCTTTAGAAGCCCCAGATTTATCTGCTTTATTAAATCCAATTGCATCAGAAGAAGTTTCCATGGATATGGGAATGCCAGATTTGTCTCAGTTTATGGACGAGCCTGCTCAAGATGAAATTGTTGAAGAAGAAGTTGAACCAGAAGAAATTTCTGTTGCAGATATGGGCCTTGATGCACTTTTGTCTGGTGCTGGTTTTGATGGCTCAGAAGGTACTGTAAAACAGGAAGAAGAAAAACCTGTAGATGACGAACCTGAAAATTATTTTTACGATGATATAAAAACTCCAGAAGAGCTTGCCAAGGCAGAAGCAGAAGCGGCAGAAGCTGTTGAAGAAATTTCTGATATAGATGATGTTGAGGATTCTTTTGCTTCTCCTATGGAAGATGTTGCTCCGGTTCATAATGCAGGAGATGCTCTTTCTTTAGACGAGATTTTGGGAACAGGCACTGAAGACAAAGAATCTTTAGATATGCCGGCTGATTTTGATGAACCTACTGATTTTGATACATCTAGTGATTTAGATTCTGTAGCTGATTTTGATGCACCTGTAGACTTCGACACACCTGGTGATTTTGATTCTGGATCTGATTTTGATACGCCAGCAGAATTTGACACACCAAGTGATTTAGGTTCTGATACAGATTTTGATACACCTGCAGACTTTGATACTTCTACTGATTTAGATTCTGGTGCAGAACTTGAC
>JAKSTH010000168.1 GCA_024402655.1 Treponema sp.
GAACACCAACTTCAGAAGAAAGAATAAGCATTCCGTCTTTTGTAATGTAATAGCGGCTTGGGCGAAGTCCGTTACGGTCAAGTGTGGCACCAAGTAAATCACCATCGCTGAACAAAATAGCAGCTGGACCATCCCAAGGTTCCATCATAGTTGCCCAGTAGTGATAGAAATCACGCTTTTCAGCTGGCATATATTCGTTGTGTTTCCAAGGTTCTGGAATACAAATCATAACAGCTAAAGGAAGTGGCATTCCGTTCATTACAAGGTATTCAAGTGTGTTATCAAGCATTGCAGAGTCTGAACCTGTTGTATCAATAGCAGGAAGAATTTTCTGCATGTCTTCATCATTAATTTTTGTAGAATGAAGAGTTTCTTCGCGGGCAAGCATACGGTCTGCATTACCACGGATTGTATTAATTTCACCATTGTGAGCAATAAATCTGTTTGGATGAGCTCTCTGCCAAGATGGCTGTGTGTTAGTAGAAAAGCGTGAGTGAACAATTGCCATAGCAGAAACATAATCTTTACTCTGAAGATCTTCGTAGAATGTACGGAGCTGCTGAACAAGGAACATACCTTTATAAACAATTGTACGGCTGCTTAAAGAACATACGTAAGTTCCCAGCTGAGAATGTTCAAACTGGCGGCGAAGAATGTAAAGCTTACGGTCAAAGTCCAGACCTTTTGCAACATCTTCTGGGCGTTCAATAAAACACTGCATAATGCATGGCATACAGTCTTTTGCTTTCTGGCCAAGAACCTGCTGATTTACAGGAACTTCACGCCAGCCAAGAAATTTCATGCCTTCTTTTGCAGTAAGGTTTTCAATCATTTTCTGAGCTTTTGCTCTTATGAATTTATCACTTGGGAAGAAGAACATTCCCACACCGTAATCACGGGCATCTTTAAGAGCAATACCTTCTCTACCGGCAGCGTCTTTAAAGAACTGATGTGAAATCTGTACTAAAATACCAACTCCATCTCCAGTTTCGCCGGTTGCATCTTTACCCGCACGGTGTTCAAGTTTTTCAACAATACTTAAAGCATTGTCTACAATTTTATGAGTTGCAGTTCCATCAATATTTACTACTGCACCAATACCACAGTTATCGTGTTCGAAAGATGATTCATAAAGTGTTTTTGTCATCACAAAGCTCCTGTAGGCAAAAAAAAAGAAGTCGTAAACAAAAACTCAAGAAATTTCTTGAATTCTTATTTACGACTTCTTTGCCGTTTATTTCTTTAATAATAATGATTTTTAATTATTCGGTCAAGAAAAACGAAGAAAAAAATCGAAAAAAACGATAGTTGTTCTGTTTAGTACTACTATTGCTTTTTATTATACCCTTTCCAGAATAAATAGCGTGACACTTTCTTCATATAATCTTTATATTCAGGATATTTAGAAGATGAAACGTTTTCTGCAAAAATGGAACTTCCAATAAACAAAAGAATTAAAAGTACAAATCCAACTGCACTCCAATTACAAATGCCTGCGCCTGCAGCAACAGAGAAAATGTAGAAACCAACCCAAGTGCTCTGTTCACCCAAATAGTTAGGATGGCGGCTGTAATTCCATAAACCAGTTGTGTTGAATCCTTTGTTATATGGATGAGGAAGCTCTTCCAGTTTTTTTCCTTCACCAAGCATCTTGTACTTTGTGCTCTGGAAATCCCACTGCTGCTTGTCGGCAATTGTTTCAAGAATAATTGCACCGCCCATATAAGCAATGGCAATAATATCAACATAGTTAAAACTTGCAGTAGAAGTCATTGCGGCAACTGCAGGAAGAGTTGTTAAAAGAATTAATACGTTCTGAAAAATAGAAATAAAGAAGAAATTAAAAAGAGCCCACTTCCAATGAGGTTTAAACATCTTCTTTTCTCTAAGAATAACCCAACGGTAATCTTCTTCTCCGGCCCAAAACTTAATTGAATAGGCACCCTTTTTCGCAAAGTTATATGTAAGACGAGCTCCCCAGATTGTTGCAAGAATTGCCATAATAACAAGTCTAGGATTCATGTTACCTTTAACTGCGATAACCCAAGCATAAACTTCTGGAAGAATGCTCCAAAGTTTGTCCATCTGGCTGTTATTGTTTGTAATTTCACCAACAATAAAACAGTAAAGTATGCTGCATGATGTAATAATTCCCAGAATAATAAATGTGTCAATTTGAATCTGCTGAAAAGCGATCATTTTTAACTCCTTACATTAATTCTAAAAGGAGATTGCTTAAATTGCAAAGGATTCAAATTTTATTTAAAAGTTAAATTACAATAAGCAAGATCTCTTTTACCGGAGCTTTCATCCTGGTTATATGAAAAATACATTCGGACAGTCTGGCCACCAGTTTTATCACCCTGGTCGCTAATAAGGTTTGGATACCAGATAGGATTTTTAGAACTGCCCAAAATTCTTTCAGGTCTACTCCAATCTGTGGCATTGTCGCTAAAGCTTATATAAACCTCTTTACCCCAGCTGGCATAAACCATAACCCATCTGTTTAAATATTCATTCCACATAACACTAGGATTTGCACCTGGAACTTCTGCAAGAAAATCGATTGCAATATTTGCACCACCAAGACCAGTTTCAGGGTTCCATGCATCAAAAGTAAATTTATCTCCATCCCACTTTTTCCAGGTTCCAGGTTTTCCTTCTGGGTCATAAGAAGCCGCCATGCAAAGCATATTTTGTACAACTAATCCATGACGCTTTTTCGCCCGCCCCTGATAGTAACAAATCCATCTTGAATTTTCTTCATCCCAAATAACACAACCGTCTCCTAATCCAGACCATTCGGGAGTTGCAGGTTTTGGCGCAGAATCTACAATCATAGGAGAAACATTTTCCCAGGTTGCACCATAATCATTACTATAGGCAACCCCAATAGATTTGTGGGCTTTCCAGGCATCAGGTGTGTTCAGTTTTTCTTTTTCTGCTCTTGTATACCAGTGACTTTCCCCGTGGAAAAATCCTACATATTTACCATTCGAATCCAAAGGATATACCCCAATAAGCCAGGATCCGTTTTCATTTAATCCCTTAACAACAGTTGAAGGCTTAGATTCACCAATTACAACGTTACCAGCTTTTACAGAACCAAAATGATTTTCCGGCCACACAGAAGAATTTTCAGTACGAACACTATCTGCTTCTCCCCAGAAAAGCTGCCAGGTATCCTGCTTTTGAACCAGATTCAGTTTTCCATCTGGCCAGAAACCTGCAAAATAAGTGTTGCTTGGAGTGTTTATAACTTTTATAGATATAGAATCAATGGTGACTTCTGAAGATGCAGGAGCCATTTTACAGCCGGCAAAAGTTACAGTTGCCAATAATACTAAAAATATAAATTTTGATTTTTTCATTTTTCTTCCTCAATACCTTTTTCTTCCATATAAGATATAATGATTTCCTGCTTAGACTTTGTTGCCATATCAAATCTGAAACCATCTTTTTTTAGAAAAGACAATTTATCATCATCAATTATTTTCCAGGAAAAAATATCTTCCC
Source organism: Treponema sp. (assembly GCA_024402655.1). Taxonomy (GTDB): domain Bacteria; phylum Spirochaetota; class Spirochaetia; order Treponematales; family Treponemataceae; genus Treponema_D. Next base: position 3,517 of record JAKSTH010000168.1, read on the forward strand.
ACCCAATAAAAGCGCCGTTCACAATTCCATTTTCATAAAATCCATTGAACTTTGAATATTGTTTTACCAAAATAAGGTCCAATAAAGCTGGCAAGAAAAATACAATGTAAATAAAATAAAGAGGATTCCCAGAAGCAAAAACCAATAGAAAAACTAAAACAATCGACCCGCCATAAAAAACATATATGCCTTTCTGCCCAGGATTTGCATCATTTACTTCCACAATTATAGAACCAAGATTATTCCTCTGCTTTTTTACATTGGCCATTCTAACAAGATTCCGAATAATATGCACGCAGGGAATAAAAAAAATAATAGTGAAAAAATACAAGCGAATTAATATAAATACTATTGTTCTTAAATCATTCATAGGT
>JAKSTH010000169.1 GCA_024402655.1 Treponema sp.
GCCATGCCCATCAGGCAATCGGGAGCATGGGTGGGAGGGGAAAATGCCCCCGATACATTTATTATCGACAGCACCCCCTAAAATCTTTAATGTCAAAATTAAAAAAAATTAAATATTTTTATTCCTCTTGAACATCAAACTCAATGGAAATATTTGCCTTGTAAGATTTTCCCTTTGTTACAATAAATGTTCGTATTACTTCATAATCTCCTACTTTAAAACGAAGCTTATGTTTACCTTCTGAAATAATAAATTCCTTGCCAATATTTTTACAAACATCATCGTCTATATAAACTTTAACACCACCAGGGGCAATTACTAGCAGAGTAGGATCAATGCTTTTCATATTGATGGAAATGGAAGTTTCTTTTGCCTGATCAATTCTGATTTTTCGTACTTCTGTTCTATAATATTCCGAAATAATAGAAATGCTGTGAATGCCGCTGTCTAACAAAATGCCGTTTTTAATGGTATTCATATTGTAAGCATAATCATCTATGTAAATAGCACAGCTTTCCATGTTTTCATCTGGACAGTTTAATGCAAGTTTTAATTTTCCTTTATTTGAAAAAATTGGTTTGATAGTTACTGTTATTTCATATTTTTCAAGCTCACCAGGAAGAAATTTTATAAGCTGTCGCAGTTTTATAAAGATGTAGTTTTCTTTTAAATCTGGAATTTCACCAATTTTTGTAGTGTATTGATTTGATTTTAAATTGTTGTTTTGAGAGAAAGGAATTTGAACAATCCAGGAAAGTTTGCCGGGAATAACACCACGAAAGATTCTGTTACCAGTATAGTCTATCTGGTCTGATTTTGGCTCTGGTTGTACATAGTCATAAATTGAAAATTCGCAGCTGGATTTTTGTAAAGCAATTTCTTCTGGTATTTCAAACATGATTTCCAGACCATCTATATATTCCATAGACTCTGGTAACATGATTGCCACTGCATCGTTTAAGCCAAGGGATTCTGTTGCCGTAAAATCAGAATCTTCTTTTACATTTACGGTGTAAAGTTTTGCTATTCTAAAGTTTTCAGCAAATGCTAGAGTTGCAAAAGAAAACACAAAACTCAATAAAAGTGTTTTTAATTTTTGCCTTTTCATACTTTTTCCATGTTAAACATTTTTTTTATTTTAATTTTAATTTAGTTTCAGGGTTTACTGCAACTCCCCCTTGCTTAATTTCAAAGTGGAGGTGAGGCCCTGTTGCAAGACCAGTTTGTCCTACATATCCTATTATATCACCTTTTTTTACAACCTGGTCTTTTTCTACTGCAATTTTAGACATATGGGCATAAACACTAGTCATTTTTCCTCTGTCGTGGGAAAGAATAACATAATTTCCAAAAGTGGGATCCATATTTATACAAACAGAAACGGCTCCGTCTTTTACAGCATAAATAGGAGTGCCGACATTTGCCGCTAAATCAATTCCATTATGATTTTTCCATTCTCCAGAAAAAGGATTTTTACGCTTTCCAAATTCAGAAGAAATCCAGTATTTGTCTTTATCAATTGGAAGCCGCAGGGTTGAATCAAGAAAGAATGCCCGTTCAGTTGGTGTGAATTTCTGATTCGGTATAAAAAAGAATTCTTTTCCTTCAATGTTGTAAACAATACTTGCTGTAGTTACTTTGGAAATATAGTTCTCCCGTAAAAGTATTTCCAGAGAAGAATCGCTCTTGTTTTTTGTAATAAACAGACCCGGGCAGGTTGGCAGGATAAGAGTTTTGCCTTTTATTTTTTCATCAGAAGTTTCAATGCCATTGATTGAAGCAATTGTGTCGTAAGAAATATTGCAGCGGGATGCTACTTCGAATAATGTTGTATCATCTGTAACCTGATATTTAAAAAACAGAACTTCTGGAGGCAGGTTTTTTGCCAGATTTTTATAATTATCATCAACTACAAAACAATATTCTTTAAAAATGCCGTCTTTAGAATTTATAAAAGGAATAAGAGGCATTCTTTTTTTTGTTACATTTATGGTTATAAAACTTTCTTCAACTGAATCAGAGCTGGTGGCACTTTTTGCAGTATTATTCTGTGGAAAAGTGACGCCACATAAAAAGAGGAAAATCATAAATGCCGAAAGTTTTTTTAAGCTGTTCATTTAATCAGTTTTTTAAGAAGAATATTTACAGATATTAAAATGCCTGCATCTATAAGTATAACAATAAAAAAGAGAAAACGTTTCCCCATTATTAATAAGAAAATTCCAAGACAAAGACCTGCTGCTACAAGTATAAAATTTGTAATAAAGATAATTGTTTTTTTTACAGGAGTTTTTCGGATTTTTTTGATAATCAGATAAATAATGCCTGCTGCAATCAGTGAAAGTATGATGATTGTATATGCTTTGCTAAAGGTTGTTGCGAATTTCCATAAAGGCCACACAAGAACAAAGGCAAAGAGGATGCAGGCTGCTGTTATTAAAACTGCAATTAATGATTGTGATATAGAATTTTTACTTTTATTTTTCATGAGTCTAAATTAATAAAAAAAGCCATCTGTTAGTAAAACTTTAAAGTAATACTGCCAGATGGCTCATAGTTTTAGAATAATTTCTAAAAGAAATATTATTCTTCTACGATAGCTTCTGCTGGACAAGATGCTGCACAAGCACCGCAACTGATACATTTTCCTGCATCAATAACGCGTGCATCTGCACCTTCTGAGATTGCTCCAACTGGACAATCTGGTTCACAAGCTCCGCAGTTTACACACTGATCAGTAATTTTAAAAGCCATATTTGTCTCCTATTACAATTAAGGTCTTATTCTTTCATATTATATTATAAGTATAAAAATCGCAATAATAATTCTATTCCAATAGATTTTTTTATAATATTTTTCTTTTCAAATTAAAGGGACTTTTATATAATTTAAATATGACTAAAAAAGAAATCGCATCATATATTGATCACACAATCCTTGCACCAGATGCAAGTGTAAATGAAGTAATGCAGGTTTGCTTTGAGGCAAAAAAATATGGTTTTGCTTCAGTATGTATAAATCCTGCAAATGTTCCTGTTGCTGCTACCGAATTGCAGGGAACTGATGTAAAAGTTTGTACTGTAATTGGTTTTCCTCTTGGTGCAAATACTACAGAAATAAAAGCTTTAGAAGCTAAGGATGCAATCAGAAATGGTGCTTCCGAAATTGATATGGTAATTAATATTGGAGCTGCAAAAGAAGGACGTCTTTCTTATGTAAGCAGTGATATTCTTGGAGTAGTGCAGGCATGCCGGGAAGAAGAAAAAGCTGTTAATAGAAACATTATTGTAAAAGTAATTCTGGAAACCTGTCTGTTGGATGATGAAACAATTAAAAACTGCTGCTTGTGTGCAAAAAAAGCTGGAGCCGATTTTGTAAAAACTTCTACTGGTTTTGCAACACTTAAAAGCGGAGACGGCCGTTTACTTCCAAATGGTGCCAGCGAACATCATGTTAAATTAATGCGGGAAACTGTTGGTCCAGATATGGGCGTTAAAGCTTCAGGCGGCATTCGTTCTGCAAAAATGGTACAGGCCATGATTGAAGCAGGTGCCAATAGAATTGGAACTTCCAGTGGTGTGCCAATTGTAGAAAACTGGGAAGAATAAAAACTGAAAAAATCTATACTAAATTTGTATTTTCACAGTTAAAATGTACTATAAGACAAAATAAATTTGATTTTATGTTGCTCTTATAGTATATTCTTTATAGAACATTTCAAAATTCTTATCTAAAAATTTAAAAAATCAGTTTAATCAAAAATCGTTTAATAATTTCTCAACTAGGGCAGCTGTAATTCTAAAGGACTAAATTACAAGTGATGTTTTTGTGCTTTTATGCCGATAATTATATGTCATAAAA
>JAKSTH010000017.1 GCA_024402655.1 Treponema sp.
CTGCAGACGCGGGCAATTTGTTTTAAATAACGATGGGGACAGGGATAAATTGTTTATTATAAACAATTTATCCCTGTCCCCATCGTCCTTAACCAGTTTTCTTTTACTCTTGAAAAATAATTCTCCAGTATGGACAGGGATAAACGTTTCGGAAATAGCATAAATGTGTGAATAACAATCATGTGTATATATAAATTTATTTTTTAGGGATATAATTTCTATATGAATATTTTAAAATCCAAAATTACAAAAGTTTTATTTTTATTGAGTTTATTGGCTGGCAATGCATTTGCCTATGATTATTTTTATGCAGAAGATTATTTTGAAGACGGGCAATTTTTGTATGAAGAACTAAATGATGCTTATACACCAAAAATAATATACGAAGCATATGTCCAATTTCCAGATATTATCAAACAGGGAATTAAAGAAAAAAAGATTGATGTTAATAAAGTTTATGAAACAGATGGAACTTTATTAATCCTTCTTGCAAAACAAGGAAAAGATCCTAAAAGCTTTGAGTTTTTGCAGTTTATTATAGAAAATGGAGCAGATTTAAATCTTTGTAGATCAGGAAAATTTTTCAGCGATGAAAAGGAACTGTATTATGACGGCGCTTTGTACGAGGCTATAGATAATGGAGATAAAAAAACAGCGCTTTATCTTATAAATGCAGGTGCCAGTGCAGATTTTGTAAATCATTATTATCATACTTCCTTAATGCATGCAATTTTCCGTGAACAAAAAGAAATTGCATTCGAGATTTTAAGAAACAATAGCATTTCTACGAAAGCCTTGAATTATTGTTCAGGCTATAAAACTGCACTTATGATGGCAATTGATAATGAAATGTATGATCTTGCAGAAGAACTCATAAAGCGTGGCGCAGATGTAAATATCGAAACTGAATATGGGTCTGCCTTGTATCTGGCCTGTGGAAAAAGAAATGAGAAACTTATAAAACTTCTTTTAGACAATGGAGCAAAGCCAAATTTAAAAAATTCAAGCAAAAGCCCATTATTACAAGTAATCGATGATATAAATCTGGTAAAGCTATTGGTAGAAAAAGGGGCAAAGGTAAATGGAAAAGATGCTCCTCTTGTTTATGCAGCAAGAAATAAAGATACTGCGGTTTTGGAATATTTAATTTCCAAAGGTGCCAAAATTGAATCTAAAAATGCACGTGGGGAAACACCACTTATGTACGCAATCAGTTATTGGAATGTTGATGCAATGCTTCTTCTTGAAAAGCATAATGCTAACTGGAAAGTGGTAAACAACGATGGAGAAAATGCTGTTCATTATATGCTTTTGGGTGATTATAGTAGTGAATGTGATGTAGATGATAATGGAAACTTAATAGATGAATTCACCACTCTTAAAGGAAAATCTTTTCTTGAATATTTAATTTCAAAAGGAGTTGATATTAATAAAAAGGAAAAAGATGACGGTTGGACTCCATTAATGCATCTCATTAATTCTTATACCTATTATTATACTAATGAGGCCAAAATAATACTGGTAGAATATTTGTTGAAAAATGGGGCAAATCCTAATATAAGAGGAAAAGAAGGTGAAACCGCGATCTTCTGTGCAATTACAAATCCAACTATGATTAAGGTTTTGTTAAAATATGGAGCAGATCCAAATGCTAAAGTTGATGGCATAACTGCATTGGAATATGCAAAAAAACTATTAAAGACTTTTCCAAGTGATGACTTAACTGAAACTATAGAAATCCTTTCAGCATTAGGTAAAAATGACTCTTCTGATGATGCTCTTACAGATATTACGCTTACAGAAGCACTTTTAATGGGTAACGTTGAGCTTTCAAAAAAACTTCTGGCAGAACTTCCTGATATTAATCAACCAGATGAAGAAGGACACTATCCAATTAATAATGCAATCCGTTCTAAAAATCCAGAAGTATTAAAGCTTGTTCTTGCAAGAAAACCAGATTTAACAAAAGTTGATAAGGGATATGAATATGCACCTTTACAAAGAGCTGTAATTGCTCGAGATAAAGAAATGGTAAAACTTCTTATTGATGCAGGCGCAGATGTAAACCAGCAGAACTTTGATAGTCTTTACCATTATTACGATTCACCTTTATACAGTGCGGTTGGTAATGAGGTATTGAGAAAAGAATTCCAGCCAGATTTAGAACTGGTTAAAATGCTTGTAGAAGCAGGTGCTGATATAAATCTTAAAGGCGGATGGTATCAGGAAACCTTGTTTATGACAGCATTAAAAAATTCATCTCAGGAAGTAATAGAATATCTATTATCAAAAAATCCAGAACTCTTTGTAGCAGATACTAAAGGAAATACAGTTTTTGATTATGCCAATTCAGAAAGAAGCAAATTAATAACTAAAAAACTTGAAAAACAGCTTTTAAACAAGAAAATGACTGTAAAAGAAAATCTTAATGTAAGAGATGCACCAGAACGTTATGGTGACAAACTTTTTACAATCAAAGAAAAATCACCTGTAAAGATCGTGGAAATCGGTTCAATGGAAGTAATTGATGATATCTGTTCTGTTTGGGTAAAAGTTGAAATTCAAACAGGAGCAAAAGATTCCAGTGGAAAATCACTGAAAGAAGGGCAGCCCGGATGGTGTTTTGCAGGATATCTGGAATAACTTGAGACAAAAGGGACAGAGTAAATTGTCTCTTAAAAATTAAAATCAATTGAGGTATGTATGTCTTTGTTTATTAGTAAAATTTTGAATAGTCTGGTACAGATTATTTTGTTTGCAATTATACCATTTATATGGTGGTTAGTTTCTGCAAGAAAGGAAGTTAAGTTTTCGGAGTGGATTGGACTTAAAAAAATTGAAGGCGGAAAAAAGACTGTAGTTGCAATTATTATTACTGCTTTTGCTTTTTTGCTTTTAGGTGCAGTTACTCTTTATTTTCTACAAGGTGTTGAAACTGCAACTTCTGAGTTTGCGGGGCTTGGAGCAAAAGCGATTCCTGCTATTATCATTTATGCTGTTTTTAATACTTCTTTTCCAGAAGAACTTGTATTCAGAGGCTTTTTACTAAAGAGAATTGCCAGTAAGTTTGGTTTTAATGTTGCCAACTGGATTCAAGCTTTATTATTTGGTTTGATGCATGGAGTAATGTTTATTTCTGTTACAGGCGTTCTGAAGGCTGTTTTGATTATTTTGTTTACAAGTGCTATAGCCTGGTTTATGGGAAATATCAATGAAAAGAAATCTAACGGTTCCATTTTACCAAGTTGGATAATACATGCTATTTCTAATATTTTTTCTGGAATCTGCGCTGCTTTTTCTATTTTATAAGTTTCTGTCGGGCGTTGCGGGCAGTGATTTCGAATGAAATTTGCCCGCTGGAAGGGGTAGCGGAAGACCTTTAGGGCTGGAGCGAGGGGAAGGCTTTCCCCTCCTTAAAAAAGCTATTTCTGATAGTTTACAACTGCTTCTGTAATCATTGGAACCAGCTGTTTTTTTCTGGAAACGACTCCCTGCAGATAGTAAACATTTTTTTCCTGTTTTGGGAAGGTGATGAACTGTTCGAATTTAGGGTCGCAATCCATTAAAAGAACGCTGGAAAGTTTTGTAATATCGGTAACGAGAAGGCAAGAGAACAAAGCTTTGTGGCTGCGTCGTTCAATTTCAAGTTCTGCCATAAATTCCTTTTTGCGGTCCAGAATTTCCTTTGGATTTCCAACTTCTATCTGGCTTGCTGTATATGAAACTTTGCCTTCTACATATTCTTTCATATCCTGATGTATCAATTCTGTTGCTGAGCGGCCTTTTACATTGCTGCCGGCAATAAGAATTTCGTTTCCCAGTTCTTTAATATCCAAATCTGTAATTCCAGAAAGATATTCTGCCATTTCGCAGTCGACTTCTGTTGTTGTCGCTGACTGAAGAATCAATGTGTCAGAAAGGATTCCGCACAAGAGTAGAGAAGCAATTTCTTTTGGGATTGGGATTTTATATTCCTGAAAGAGCCCTGCAATCTGTGTAGAAGTAGATCCAACTGGTCTGTTTATAAAAGAAATAGGATTTTTAGTTGGAATTGCACCGATTCTGTGGTGATCTATTACTTCCTGAATGGTGTAGTGTTCAATTCCTTCTACGGCCTGTGTAATTTCATTATGGTCTACGAGAATCACTTCGATATTTGGTTCTTTCATCAAGTCGTGTTCAGAAATGATTCCCACAATCTGGTTTTCATCATCGACTACAGGAAGGTATTTGCAGTGAACATTTTTTAAAATATCTTTGATTTTAGCAACTGTATCGTTCATGGAAACAGTCTGGATTTCTTTATCACCCATAACACTTACAGGCATAGAATATGCTATGAGCATAGAAGTTGGTGCGGTGGAATAAGGACTTACAATAACTGAAACACCATTTTTTTCTGCCAAATCCCGAAGTTGTTTATCGATGATACAACCGCTTGTTGTTATAAGAAGTTTTACTTTGTGTTCAATACAAAGTTTGTGGATATCAGTTCTGTCTGATGCAATAACAATTATATTTTCTGCTGCATGGGCATCAAGTCGTTTTACAAAAGTTTCATTTGATGATGAAGCAACATGAATTGAAGCTTTGAATGTTTTGTTGTCGTCACTTGCCAGTATGATTGGTTGTGCATTAAGAGTTTTGAGTATTAAATTGATGCTTGTTGTAAAATTGTGTTTTTTTTCTGGATTAAGGATTGTTAGTACACTTTTTGCAAATCCGCTGTAGTGGAGAAGGGACTGATATTTGCCATTTTTGTTGATTACTGGCATTACACGGTTTTCATTTTTTTCCATGCGGCCAATTGCTTCCCATACAGAAACATCTTCAGAAACTGTTTCTACACTATCTTGCATAAAGTATTTTACTCTTGGAATGAGATCAGGAATATATTCTGGGCGTGGAACTCCAAATTTTTTGAAAATATATGTAGTTTGAGGATTTAAATGACCGGCGCGAGCTGCCTTATATTCTGGATAGCCTAAAAGATTTTTTAGTGCTGCATAACTTACAGCTGAAACAACTGCGTCTGTGTCTGGATTTTTGTGACCAATAATATAAACTGTTTTCTTCATATTGCAACAGTATATTGTGATTTATGATTTTGTTCTATATCACGATGGGGACAGGGATAATTATCTGTTTTGCGATGTAACGATGGGGACAGGGATAAATATAAAAAATAAAAAAAACGATTTCATCGAAAAAACTACCATGGAGAAAAAAAACAAGTTATAATGGAAGTATGTCTTATAAATATGAAACTCACTTGCACACTATTCAGGCAAGTGCCTGCGCTAGTTCTAATGGTTGTGATTATGTTAAACCTTATTTTGAAGCTGGATATTCCGGTCTTTTTGTAACGGATCATTTTTTTGGTGGAAATACCAGTGTATCATCAGAGGCAGCCTGGGAAAGCAGAGTTAAACAGTATTGTTCAGGTTACGAATCAGCTCTAGAAGCCGCAAAAATCCTTAATGAAGAAAAAGGTCTTTTAGGTACCGATAAAGAATTTAGAGTATTCTTTGGTATAGAACAAACTTTTCAAGGTGATGACTATCTTGTTTACGGACTGTCAAAAGATTGGCTTTTACAGCATCCAGAAGTTGAAACAATGAATCATCAGGAACTTTTTGCCGCAGTAAACATAAATAATGGTCTTATGATTCAGGCTCATCCTTTCAGATTAAGAGGTTACATGAGTGCCATTCACCTTCATCCAAGAGATGTTCATGGTGTAGAAATTCTTAATGCCGGTAATAGAGTTGAAGAAAATGAACTGGCTGAACAATATGCTCGTTATTATAATTTTCCTGTAACAGCCGGTTCTGATATTCATAATGTTGATAAACTTATTCACGGTGATGGTGGTATTCCGGTAACAGGTGTGGAATTTGAAACTCCTTTAATCTGTTTACAGGATTATATCCAGCGTATAAAAGATCATCAGGGAAAAATCATAAAATAAAAGATTTACGAGGAAAAAATGAAAGAGCGATTTGAGGTTACTCCAGCATTGCTTAAACAGAATTTTGTAGAAATTTATGGAGATTCTGCAGAACCTGTTCGTATGTTTGCATCACCCGCTAGAATTAACATCATAGGTGAACATATTGACTATAATGGTGGTAAGGTTTTTCCGGCAGCCATTGATAAATATCTATATTGTGCTGTACGAAAAAGATCAGATTCAAAAATTGTTTATAATGATTTGTTTTTTCCAGGAACTTTTGAATTCGATACTTCAACAGAATTTAAATATGATAAGGCAAATGATTACGCTAATTTCTTAAATGGAATCTTATCTTGCATGAAAAAGAAGGGGTTTTCTTTACCATGCGGCTTTGACTGTCTTATTGCAAGCAATGTTCCAAGTGCAGGTGGAATCAGTTCTTCTTCGGCTTTGGAGTGCGGTTTTGCTTGGGCTATAAATGAAGTTTATGGTTTTAATATTTCCAGAAAAGATATTGCCCTTATGGGACAGCAGTCTGAACATGAATTCATGAATGTAAAATGCGGTATTATGGATCAATATATTATATCGACAGGAAAGAAGGATACAGCAGAAGTTCTTGATTGTGCAAAAATTGAACATGAATATGTACCTTTGAATCTTGGTGAATATTGTTTTGTTGTTATGAATACTAAAAAACAACGAAAACTTGCTGATTCAAAATATAATGAACGTCGCCGTCAGTGTGAAAAAGGCTTGTCGATTTTACGTCAAAGTGGATACAAAATCCAATCATTATGCTCAATATCTGTAAATCAATTTAAAAATATAGGGCTTGATATTACTGATGATGTTATTTATCGCAGAGTTCGTCACTGTGTAACAGAAATGGATAGAGTAAATAAAGCTGTTATTGCTTTAAAAGATAACAATCTGATTGAATTAGGAAAACTTTTATATGCTTCACATAAATCATTAAAAGATGATTATGAGGTGACAGGGCTGGAACTTGATACTCTTGTTGAATCGGCTTCAAAACAGGATGGTTGTATTGGTGCCAGAATGACAGGTGCCGGTTTTGGTGGGTGTGCAATAGCTCTTGTTCATAAAGATAAAGTCGACTCATTTATTGCTGGAGTACAGAAAGAATACACAAAGGTTGTTGGTTACAATGGAGAATTTTTTGGGTGTTCTTCTGGAGATGGTGTGAGGGAAGTTTTTATTGAATAAACTGGGATTTTAGGAGTAAAAAATGGCTAAATATGTATGCTTGAGTTTTGATGATGGGCCAAATAATGTGGCTGGTGATAACACAATGAATGTTATGCTGGATATTCTTGAAGAAAATGGAGTTCCGGCTTCGTTTTTTTTAATTGGAAATAAAATTACAGAGGAAAATAAGAAGGTAATACTTCGTGCCTGCAGTTTGGGATGCGATATTCAGAATCATAGCTGGACTCATCCTGCTATGGCTGAAATGAAAGAAAATGATATTGCCGAAGAATATAGAAAATGTGATGAGGCAATTTTAAAGATTACGGGAAAGAAAGCTGAATTTTTCCGTCCTCCATATATTTCTGTAGGACAGCAGATGTATGAGGTTATAAAAGTTCCATTTATTTGTGGATGCGGATGCAATGATTGGGATCCTAATTTTGATGCAGATTACAGATATAATCAGATGATGAAAGATGCGGGGAACGGTACAATTTTCCTGCTTCATGTTTCTGAAGGCAATAAAGCAACTCTTGATGCTGTGAAAAGAATTATTCCGGTATTAAAGGGACAGGGATACACTTTTGTGAATCTTCCAGATTTGTTCAAAAACTGTGGAGTGAACCAGAATATTCCAAATTCTTTATGGTCTGTTGCAAATGGGCCTGACGGAAATACCTGGCCACGTGGGTAGGTTTTATAATTTATATTTTATCCCTGTCCCCATCGTTACATTTTTTCTGAAAAGGAATTATATGCTTAGATATTGTCAGAATTGTAAGAAAGAATTTGATTTTTCCATTAAAAGTATGAGCGATATGGAGCAGTTAATTTGTCCGGAATGTGGAGAAAAGGTTGGTAAGAACAGCCGAAAGCCTGTTGATACGCTGGGGACAGGGATAACTGAACAAAAAATAGGATATGCATATGCCAGAATCATGCATTTTTTTTATATTTTTTATTTTCTTTGTGCAGTTTTAGGATATTGTGCATTTTTTTTTAAACTAGATAGATTTTTATATATTATAACTGCTATACCGGTTTCTGCTTTTTTGATACAGACAGTCTTTCGGACATCAACTTTTCCTATGGGGATGGTTTTCTTGCCGATAGGAGCTGGGCTGGGATATTTTTTTCTTCATAGTATTCAGGGAATTTGCATAGGTGTACATTCTGTTTTTTTAATCAGACATGTTTTACGCGATATTTTATTCAGATTGATAGGAAAACTATTAAAACTAAAATAAAAGGGATATAAAGTGGAAAATTCAAAATTGATAAAAATATCTGATAGAATTTACGGGCTACCTGCTATAAATGAGTTGGATAGACCTTTTTTGTATTATGTTAAGGGAAAAGATTTTAGTATTGCCATAGATGCTGGTCAATCAAAAGAACATGTTGATGAATTTTATTCTGCAATAACTTCAGCTGGATTTTCTTTACCAAAATATACAATCATAACTCACTGGCATTGGGATCATAGTTTTGGTATGCCTTTTGTTGCAGGAAAAACAATTGTTTCAGAACTATGTCAAAAACAACTTGATTTAGTAAAAAGCTGGGAATGGACTAAAGAAGCAATGGCAAAAAGAGTAAAAGATAAACTCGATTTAGGTGCAGTAAACCGTTTTATAATGAAAGTTTTTCCAGATTTAAGCAGAATTAAAGTTTGCACTGGAGATATTTGTTTAACAAAAAAAATGGAATTAGATTTAGGTGATATACGTGTTCATATTCTACCACTAGATTCAATTCACAGTAGAGATTCTTTATTGATTTTTTGCCCTGAAGAGAAAGCATTGTTCGTTGGCGATGCGGATTGTCCAGACTACTATAATAATGGTGAAGTTTTATCTGAAAGAGTTACTGAGTATAAAGATACAATAGAAAAACTGGATTTCGACACTTATTTTATTGGGCATGACATTTGGGACACAAGAGATCAGGTTTTAGAACGATTGGAAAAGATGGTTATGTAATTTTTTTTGTTAATGATTTATTTTTATATTTTATCCCTGTCCCCATCGTTATATTTTTTTATATCTTCACAAGGATGATGTATTATGTTATTATTTACGCATAAATATTCATTAAAAGTGTATAAATATACATAAAGAAATAGAATATTAAGTGAAGGTAAGTATGAAATTTATTGAAGGTGGAGTTTGCGCACCACAAGGATTCACTGCAAACGGAATTAGAGTTGGAATTAAGGCCAGCCGCAAGATTAACGACTTTGCCCTTGTTTATTCAGAAGTTCCATGTAACGCTGCCGGCGTTTTTACACAAAATCGTGTTAAGGCAGAAAGTGTAAAACTTACTCAAAAACATATTGCAGATGGAAAAGCTCAGGCTGCAGTTGAAATCAGTGGAAATGCTAACTGTTGTACAGGTGCTCAGGGTTCAGAAAATGCATTGCGTATGGCAAAAGCTGCTGCAAAATCATTAGGAATTAAAGCTGAAGATGTACTTGTATATTCAACTGGTGTAATTGGTGCTCAGTTTGATATTTCAAAAGTAGAAGATAATATTGATACTCTTAAAGCAGGTCTTTCAAAGAAAGGTCATGAAGAAGCTCGCGTTGCCATTATGACAACAGATACACATTTTAAGGAATGTGCCATCGAATTTACAGTTGATGGAAAAATTTGTCACATGGGTACAATGTGTAAAGGTTCAGGAATGATTCATATCAATATGGGAACAATGCTCAGTTTTATCACTACAGACTGTGCAATTTCTTCAGCAATGCTGGATAAGGCATTAAAATCATCAATCCTTGGAACTTATAATTGTGTTTCTGTAGATGGCGATACTTCTACAAACGATACATTAACAATTATGGCAAATGGATTGGCCGGAAACAAAGAAATTACATCTGAAGGTGAAGATTACGATATATTCCTTGCTGCTTTGAATAAAATGAATACAGTAATGGCTAAAAAAATTGCTGCAGATGGGGAAGGTGCAACTCGTCTTGTTGAATGCAACGTAAAAGGCGCAAAAACTGTGGAAGCTGCACGTGGGCTTGCAAAAGAAATCATCTGTTCTAGTCTTGTAAAGGCTGCTATGTTTGGTGCTGATGCAAACTTTGGCCGTTTCCTTTGTGCAATGGGATATAGCGGAATTGAATTTAATCCAGAAACAACAAGCATCTGGTTTACAAGCAAATCTGGTTGCAGCCGCTATTTTGAAAATTATGATGATTTTGAAGTTCATGGAGAAAACTCTGTTCAGGTTTATAAAGATGGAGTTCCTTTGAATTTTGATGAAGAATTGGCAAAAGAAATTATGTCTCAGCAGGCAGTTGAAATACTTGTGCAGTGTGGTGAAGGAAATTGCTCTGGAACAGCCTGGGGTTGTGACTTAACATACGACTATGTAAAAATTAATGGAGATTATAGAACTTAAAAAATTTGAACATTGGGGACAGGGGTAAGGTAACTTTTGTCACGATGGGGACAGGGATAAATTGTAAAAAGAGGTCAAAAATGCAAAAAGAAGAAAATACATTGCCATCAGAAACATGGTCTGAAGTGCTTGTTCAGGCTTTACCATATTTTAAAAAATGGTGTGGAAAAATTGTTGTTGTAAAATATGGTGGAAATGCCATGTTAAATGAAGAATTAAAACAGGCTGTAATGGAAGATATTGTTTTACTTAATACCATTGGTGTAAAGGTCGTTTTAGTTCATGGTGGTGGTCCAGAAATTAATAACATGCTTGACCGTGTTGGTAAAGAAAGCAAATTTGTTGATGGATTACGCTATACAGATGGAGAAACAATGGAAATTGTTCAGATGGTACTTACAGGAAAACTGAATAAAGACATTGTTGGAATTCTATTACAAAAAGGTGGAAAGGCTGTAGGTCTTTCAGGTGTGGATTCAGGCCTTCTTCGTGCAGTAAAAACTGAAAAAGATTTAGGTTTCGTTGGTGAAGTTACAGAGGTAAAACCTCAGATCATAAATACATTACTTGACCAGGATTTCATTCCTGTAGTTTCAACAGTTGCACTTGGTGAACAAGGAGATGATGCTCGTTATAATATTAATGCTGATACTGCTGCTGCAAAAATTGCTGTTGCATTGAAAGCAGAAAAATTTGTTCAGCTTACAAATGTTCCAGGTGTTCTTCGCAATGTCAATGATCCTGCTTCTTTGATTAAACGTATCGAAAAAACAGCAATCGGTTCATTAAAAGCTACTGGTATTATAAGTTCTGGTATGATTCCTAAAATTGATTGTTGTCTTACAGCTCTTGAAGGTGGTGTTCCACGAACTCATATTATTGATGGTCGTGTGCCACATAGTCTTCTCATAGAAATGTTTAGTGATCGTGGTATAGGAACCATGATTTACTAAAGAATTGCTATATGAATTGGGAGGGGGAAGTCTCCCCCTCGCTTCAGCCCGCTTTTCGGTCTTCCGCTACCCCTACTCCTAGGGGCTGGCCCCTAAAACCCCAAAAAACATTGGGGACAGGGATAAATTTAAAAAAAAATCTTTAAAAACTTCCGGTTTTTTCATTTTAAGGCAATATTATATATGAGATTATTGGAGGTAATATGCGCAAACCTAGAGAGCGATCAAAAAACGGTTTTTATCACGTTTGCATGCGTGGAGTAAATAGACAGGATATCTTTTTAGAACAAGAAGATAAAAAAATCTTTTTGAAGTTTCTTGAAAAGTATTCTGTAAAATATAAAGTAGAAATACATTCCTATTCACTTTTGAATAATCATATCCATTTAGAAATAAAAGATATAAATCAGAATATATCCATATTTATGCAGTGCTTATGTTCTGTATATGCACGTTATTTTAATTTTAAGTATGATAGAATTGGACATCTTTTTCAGGAACGATATGCCAGCGAAGTTATAAAAAACGAAAGTCAATACCTTTGTGTTTTGAGATATATTCTTCAAAATCCCGTAAAAGCAGGAATTTCGAAAACTTATAACTATAAATGGAGTAGTTATTCTTCATACGTCAAAAAAAATCCTCTTGTTATAACAGCAATAGCCATAAAAGCATTTAAGAACACAAATCAACTTTATAACTTTATAGAAGAACAAAATAATCATGAGACATTTGTAGACATAAAACCTACCCGGAGAGAAAAAGAGCAATTCTATATTGAAAAGATAAAACGATTGTGGATGAGCAAGACTCCATATCTGGAACCAGGATTATCTCGAAAAGAAATGGTTAATAAATTGAGTTTGTTACGAAAGAATAATATTTCTATATCTACAATATCTAGAATCACGGGCATTCCTCGATATCTTATCAACCTGGCGAAATAATATTTAGTTTGATATTTTCTCCTTTTAGAGTTTTTTCACAATTCTATTGGAATGAAAAAAGGACAGGGATATATTATTTCTCAGATAAATTATCCCTGTCCCTATTGTGATATTTACAAAAAAAGTGAGTTACTTTTTCTTTCCTTTAGAAACTTTTGTTTTCATATCGTAAAGATAACGTTTGATTTTTTGTGTTGCGGTCTTTTCAAAGCCATCAATTTTCTGGACCTTGTTCACTTTTGAATTCTTGTTAACTCTACTATTTACATAAAACTGAATTTCATTAACCAATTTTTCTTTTTCATAAGCAACGGAATCCATTACTCCACCTACTGTTTTCTGTACTGCCTCTGCAACATTACCAGGGATTTTCATAGCAGCTTCCAGAATATTTGTATTTCCTTGTTTTTTAACACGTTCTTTAGCTTCTAGTTCAAGTTTTTCTTCATCAATCTGAACTAATGCTACAAGTCCGTTGTCATCTTCAACTACAAGTGATTCAGAAACCAATGGGTGCTGATTAAGAATAAATTCTATATCCTCGGGATAAATATTTTCTCCACTAGAACCTAAAATCATATTCTTATTACGACCTTTAAGTTCAAGATAAATTTTATTATGTCTTTTAACGAGTAAACCTAAATCGCCGGTTTTAAAATATCCTTCACCTACAGAATCTTCTTCAGTCGTAAATACTTCTTTTGTTAGTTCTTCATCCTTATAGTAACCCTTCATTATACCGCGGCTCTTAGCAACAACTTCACCAACACCGGTTTTAGGATCAGGATTATTTATACATAGATCGACTCCATCCATTGCAGGTCCTATTTTTCCAGGAATTGTGATTTTAGGTCCCGCTCCTGCCAATAAAGGGGAAGTTTCTGTTAGTCCATAGCCGATTGCATAAGGGAATTTTGCATCTTTCATGAATCTTTCAACCTTTGGATCTACTTTTGCACCACCAATTCCAAAGAATGCAATGTGCCCACCAAAGGTCTTTTTTAATTGATTTCCTGCAATTCTATGAAGCAGTTTTCTTGTAAGATGCATAGCATAAAGTAGTTTCATTATTCCATTCTTTGTAAGAGTTGGAAGTACTTTGCTTTTATATATTTTTTCTATTACAAGCGGAACTGAAAGGACGATTGTTGGTTGAACTGTAGAGAATGCTGGAATTAATGCTGTAACAACAGGTGGTTTTCCTAGATAATAGATACTAGCACCGTTTAGTAACTGTAATGTAAAACTGATAGTAAATTCGTATACATGGGAAAGTGGCAGAAATGATAAAACTCTATCAAGTTTATTGACACGATGAACTGTTTGGCATTGAACGGCATTCCATACCAAATTTCTATGAGTTAATATAACACCTTTTGAGCGGCCTGTAGTCCCTGATGTATAAATTATAGATGCAATATCATCTTCTCTAGCTTTTATTTCAGGTGTTTTTTCAGCAATGAAGGCTGATACTGTTTTATTTACCATAGATTCATCTGGATGACGAATAACTTGAAGTTCTTCTATATCGATGATAATTGGAAGTTTTTCCGCAGGGATTTGTTCTATTTTTGAATAAAGCTTTTTTTCAACTATTACGGCTGAAACTTCACAATGTTCAATTATTGAAGTAATTTCAGTTTCAGAAAAATCTGGTAAAAGAGGGACTGCAATCATTCCGTAGTTTACAATACTAAAATACGAGATTCCCCAATGAGGCCTTCCTGTGGAAAGTATTGCTATTTTTGAACCTTCTTTAAGGTTTAGTGCTTGGAGCATTTTTGCAATATTTACACTGATATCAGACACTTGCTGGTATGTATATGGTGGTTTTCCAATTAAAGATAAGGCAGGTCTGTCTCTAAATTTTTTTACAGAATTTTTTAAAAGTGAAGGAAATGTATATTCTCCTAAATCGTTTATTGTTTCCATTTGTGAATCCTTTAGAGTATTGTTTCTATAATAATAACCTACAAATTCGATAAAATAAAACTTTTTTTGCTATTATGTAACGAAGGGGACAGGGATAAAATAAAAAATACTTTTTTATTTTATCCCTGTCCCCTTCGTATTTTAAAACATATTCACTATTTCTTTTGAACTTGCGATAATCCGCGTTTGAACTGAGGAATTCTTGCGCATGTTGTTGTATTCCAGTTATCCCTGTCCCCACGTGACAAAAAATGATATGCAACGCCAGCAATCATAGCACCATTGTCACCACAAAGTTTTAACGGTGGGAAAATACAGTTAATATCAGTTCGTTCTGCCAGCATTGCTCTAAGGCGGGAATTAGCTGCAACACCGCCGCCTGCAACTACAGTTTTAATTCCTGTGTCATCAACTGCTTTAATAAGTTTTTTTACAAGAGAAGAAACTGCTGTCTCCTGGAATGCAGCACACATGTTTTCTGTTGAATGCTCATATCCTTCGTTCCAGAACATATCACACTGATGAATAACTGCTGTTTTTAATCCACTGAAGGATACATCATATTTGTGTTCTTTTTCATCAAGCTTTGGAATAGGGAAACTGGCAGATTTTGGATCGCCTTTTTTTGCAAGATTATCAATAATTACGCCACCAGGGTATCCAAGTCCATAAAACTTTGCAACTTTATCAAAAGCTTCTCCTACAGAATCATCAACTGTAGTTCCAAGAATTTCCAAATCATCAAAATTATTAACTTTGCAGATAATACTGTGTCCTCCAGAAACTAAAAGCCCAAGGTAAGGATATTGAATATCATTTTCAAGATGAGCTGCGTATAAGTGTCCCAGCATATGATTTACTGCAACAAAAGGTTTTTTAGTTGCCCATGCAAGTGTTTTTCCAAATGTAAATCCTACAAGTAAAGATCCCATAAGTCCAGGACGATTTGTTGCACCGATAGCATCAATATCATCCATTGTGAGATTAGCCTCTTTAAGAGCCTGTTTTACAACCGGTAAAATCCACTCTGCATGTTTTCTGCTGGCAATTTCAGGAACAACACCTTTATATATTTTATGAAAAGGAATTTGTGTGGCTACTACATTGCTCAAAATAGTTTTTCCGTCTTCAACAATAGCACAGGCTGTTTCATCACAGCTTGATTCAATTCCTAAAACTTTCATTCCAAACCATCCTTAAAAGTGATTAATATTTCAGTGCGTTAGATTTGCTGACTACACTAAAAGTATATCCTTTTTCTTTAAGTTCCGGATACACATCCTGTAAAAATGCAGGTAGGAAATCTGCACTCCAGACATGGCCTATCATTATAACGCTTCCGTTTTTATTAGCAATAGTCAGTCCTTTTTTTAATTCTGTCAGAGCATTTTCCCTTGTCTTTGTATTATCCAAAAAAATATTTCGTTCATAATAGCCATAGCCCATTTCGCCGGCAACATATGGAACTTTTGTTTCAACATTTGTTCTTGAATCTAAAAAGAATATTCCGTTTTCAGATGTTGTTTTTAATATAACAGCCATTTTTTCTGCATCTGCTGTAATTGCTGAACCTTCGTGATTATTTATACCGGCAATAGGACCTATTTCTGTAATATTTGTAAATAAGGTTGATATGATTTCGTCTTCATCCATTTCTGGAGTAATTGCACCCGGTCCTGGATTTACACTTTTATTTACAGCCTGCATTGGTTGATGGAGCATTAATTCCATTCCGCTAGCTCTGATTCTTTTTGCAGATTCCACAGAATAGGTTAGTCTTGGCAGAACTGCAATTGTAACAGGGAAAGGAAGCTTTAAAAATGCATTGAGATGTGAAAGATTTTGTCCGCCATCATCAAATACAAATATCAGCTGTGCATGATTTACAGCCGCTGGGAATCCGTAGGAAGTTTTTGTTATCGCAGGCTTTGTTTCTTCTACTTTTTTTCCAGAAGTTTCAGTTTTTGTAACGACGGGGACAGGGATAACTTCTTCTTTTTTTGTCTCAACGGTTTTTACTTCTTCTTTTCGTACAATAGGGACAGGGTCAGGAGTTTTTACAATCTGTTCCGAATCTTTTTTAGCATTCGAATCATTAGGGACAGGGATAACTTCTTTATTTTTTATATTTTCCTGTTTCTTTTCAGTTTCTTGGGTTGTTGTACTTACAGAAGTTTTATTATCCTGT
The DNA here is from genome assembly GCA_024402655.1 of Treponema sp. Classification (GTDB taxonomy): domain Bacteria; phylum Spirochaetota; class Spirochaetia; order Treponematales; family Treponemataceae; genus Treponema_D. Next base: position 16,606 of record JAKSTH010000017.1, read on the forward strand.
TTTTCTTCAAAGCGTTCTGTAATTGCTGGTAGAGATGAAGAATCCGCTGTTTTTGAAGAATCTAATTTTGAAACAATTAAAAGGAGGCACAAACAGAACAAAACTACTGCTGCACATAAGAGCATGGCCTTGTAAGGCGAAACATAGACTTTAGCCTTTTTTCGGCTTCTGGTGCCAGTTTTTTTTCGTGTAGAGGATGTAGTTTTTTTCTTAGATGATGTATTTTTTACTGCCATATATGGCTTTATTTTATTCTTTTCTTTGACAGTTTTCAATAAATATACTATTTTATCTTTATGTATATTACTTGTTTAGACCTTGAAGGTGTTTTGGTTCCAGAAATCTGGATTGCTTTTGCAGATACTGTTGGAATCCCTGAATTGCGTAGAACAACACGCGATGAACCGGATTATGATAAATTAATGAAATATCGTATTGATATTTTGAAACAGCACAATCTTGGACTTAAAGAGATTCAGGATACTATTAAGAAGATTGATCCTCTTCCAGGTGCTAAAGAATTCCTTGATGAATTAAGAAGCATTGGTCAGGTAATCATCTTAAGTGATACATTCAGCCAGTTTGCTGCCCCTCTTATGGCAAAATTAGGCTATCCTGCAATTTTCTGTAATGAACTGATTGTTTCCCCAAACGGTGAAATTACAGGTTACAAAATGCGCTGTGAACAGAGTAAACTTACAACAGTACGTGCTTTACAGTCTTGTGGTTTTGAAACTATTGCTTCTGGTGACAGTTTTAATGACCTTGGAATGATTCAGGCTTCTAAAGCAGGTTTCTTGTTCCGTTCAACAGAAAAGATTATTAAAGAATATCCACAGTATCCAGCATTTACAGAATATTCTGAATTGCTTGATGCTATTAAAAAAGTAATCAGCAACTAGTTTTTGCTGTAAAATTTATATTGTTTATTGGGTTTGCCTGGCAAACTTATAATATTTTTAATGGAGATGATTAATATGAAAAAAATTATCGCTTTTGCAATTGTTGCTTTTTCTATGGTTGCTTCTTCTTTCGCTTTGAATCTTTCAATTGGTGCAAGAGGTAATGCAGGTTTGAATCTTGATGTAAATCAGGATGCGATTCAGCAGGTTACAGGTTTGACTGTTGATAAAGATACTGCTTTTGATGTAGGTTTTGGTCTTTATGCTAATGCTGCACTTTTAGGTGGACTTGGTGTTCAGGCAGAAGCAAACTTTGTAACTTCAAATACAAGTTTCAATGGTGGAAATAATGGTGAAAAAGTAGATTATGAAACAATGCTTCTTGATGTACCTTTAATGGTTTGGTTAAATCTTGACCTTGCAAATTTTGTTGTAGGTTTTGGTGTTGGACCTAACTTTTCAACAAGAATTAACGAAATGAGTGATTTAAAAGCTCTTACAAAAGATGTATTTAAAATTGGTGCTGCAGCTGGTGTTGATGCAAAAATCTTCCTTACAGGAAACCTTGCTCTTGTAGCTTCTGTTCGCTACATTATGGACTTTACTAAAACAGAAGTACCTATTGAATTTAATGGTTATACAATAGAGGATGCAACATATCCAAAAATCGATTTCCAGCGTAAATCACTTTATGGTGGAATCGGTCTTGAATACAAGATTCTGTAATTTAATCTAATACAGCTAAACTATATTAGTTATAATCAGTAAAAAAAATCACGAGACTAAAATATCGGTCTCGTGATTTTTTTATTTTAAATCATGATGGGGACAGGGATAAATTATAAAAATTATTTTCGACCAACCAACAGCATGGTTTTTGCATTCTGATTATATGGAGAACCATCATAATCTCCCCAAATCTGGCATTCTGAAAAACCAAACTCCAGGATTTTTGATCTTAAAAAAGTTGCTGTATATAATCTTTGAATGAAAACGTGATCAACAATTGGTTTTACATTTGATTTTGAAGGATCTGAACCAAGAGGATAGAGTGTCCACTGCGATTTTAATCCTTCCCAGGCACCTTCTACTGAAAAATGTGTAACTACTGTATATCCAGCTCTTTCAAAGATTTCACCGGGAGTCCAGTAAAGTATTGAAGTTTCTCGGCTTACACATTCCAGCATGAAAGTACCGCCTTTTTTTACGCAATCACACATATTTTTTAATATACGCAAATCTTCTTCCATGGTATCGCAATAACCAAAACTTGTATAAAGATTGATTACGCAGTTATACTTTTTTTTGCAGTTGAATGTTCTCAAATCAGCATTTATATATTCAATATCAAGATTTTCATCTTCTGCAGCTTCACGAGCAGCCTGAAGTTCGCTTTCAATGATATCGACACCAGTTGTCTTAAGATTCAAAAGTGCAAGTTCTGTAGAAATTCTACCAAGTCCACACCCTGCATCTAAAACAGTGTCTCCGTCTTTTAGATTTGCAATTCTTTTTACGTGAGCAGCTACAGCTGGTGCTTCTGCCCATCTGGCTTCATCAAACATAATAGGCGCATAATTAATCCAAAAATTTTCTTCTTCAAACCACTGTTTATTTTTTTGCATATAGTCTTTCCTTAAAATGCTTGTACAGTTTATCCCTGTCCCTATTGGGATACAGTTTATCCCTGTCCCCATCGTTACATAAACGACTAAAAACTTATCTGATAAAGTTCAATGTTTTCATCCTGAAAGTTTGAAAAGCACAAAAGCTTTCCATCATCGCTTACATCAAGTCCTGTCGGTTGATTTCCGCCTTCAAAAGAATGGATGACTTTCATAGTAGCTGTATCAATAATCTGGATTTTTCCATTTACGGGACTTCGTTTTGTGTAATCTTCCTTATTATTTGGACCACGTGATGAGACAAAAAGCCATCTGTCGTTTAATAAATCTATAGTATTTGGATTATTAAATACCTGTGTTTTTCGGGTAATCTTAAATGTAGCCATATCGAATTCGTAAATACTTCTATAATACATATCGCTGATGTAAGCCTTTGTATGCTGGCTGTTCATTACAATATGACGCATTGCACCGTTTTCAATCGAAACTACATCAAGTCTTTTTCCTGTATCCACATCAAATTTTTCTATTTTGCCTGAATCAAAAGAAAGGGATACTATTTGATTTCCGTTATTTATGAAATAAAGCCCTCTTGGTGCTGCTCCTGTTTTAAGTTTTCTTAAGCATTTACCTGTTGAATAATCGATTATAGAAACATCATTGGAAATCCAGTTGGAAACCGCCAGAAGCTGTTTTTCACTGCTCCATGCAATAAACTTTGACCAGTTTCCGTCAGTCGAAATTGTGCGGCGCAATTTAAAATCAGGATAAGAGTATTCGTAGATATTTGCAGTCGTCATTTGTGAAACAAAAAAGGCATTTTTCTCTGGAATGAACAGTCCTTCAGCAAAACCTTCTTTTTCAGAATTAGGAGGAGTGATTCTTTTGATTACTTTTTTATCTGCTACACTAAAAATATCAAAACCTGTATCTTCTAAAAGAGGCATAATTACGTATTTGTTATCTGGCGAAAATAAAACCTGTTTAGGTTGTCGTCCGCATTTGTATGTGCCAATTTTTGTAAGAGTAGGTTGTGCAAAACTCATACCCATAATTAAAGTAAAAATTCCAGCTAAAAGTATTTTTTTCATTTTATCCCTGTCCCCATCGTTATATATTTTATCCCTGTCCCCATCGGTACACGATTTTGCATTAAAGGCGGCTGCTTAGTTCTTCCCAGCGTGTGTATTTTTGTTCCAAAGCTTGTGCAATCTGGTTATACCTGTCCCCAGCTTTCTGTGCCATTTCGTAATCTGAACTGCTCATCTGTTCTTCCAATTGTTTTTGTTCTGCTTCCAGTTCAGGAATCTCCTGATCCAGCTGTTCAAATTCCCGTTGTTCTTTGTAGCTCAGTTTTTTCGGCTTTCCATCCTCATCAGTTTTCTGGGCTTCTTTTTCCATTGCAAATTTTTGTGCGTTGGCTAAAGCTTCCTTCTGATTTTTTTCTTTAATCAGTTCTTCTTCATAATCAATATACTCACTGCATTTGCCAACAAATCCACTGACATTTCCATCACTTTCCATTATAAAAAGGGAATCCACTGTTTTATCCATAAAATAACGGTCGTGACTAACCAATAAAAGACATCCTTCGTAATTCATAAGGAATTGTTCCAGCAGATTCATTGTAAAAATATCAAAATCGTTGGTAGGTTCATCTAAAATCAAAAAGTTTGGATTTTCCAGTAACAGTCGTACAAGATAAAGTCTTTTTCTTTCACCGCCACTTAATGATGAAACTGGCGAATGCTGAATCTTTCCTTCGAAACCGAATTCTTCCAGAAATTTTGTAGCACTGACTTCTTTTGTTCCATCATTCAGTGTCATATGCTCTGCAGTTTCTTTTATGTATTCCAGTACAGTCAGATTTGAATCTTTAAAAACAGGATTCTGGGTATAATAACCAAATTTTGTATTCACCCCAAGTTCTATAGATCCACTATCCGGTTCCAGTGTGCCTGCAATCAGATTCAAAAGAGTAGATTTACCGCTTCCATTTTCCCCAAAAATACCGATTTTCTGTCCTTTAGTGAATTTATATGAAAAACTTTTTATAACAGGAATTGCAGTACAGGAGTCTGAAAGTTGATTTCCTTTTGGAAAATTTTTGCTTATATTATGAAGTTCCAGAACTTTACCACCAAGACGTTTTCCCTTTACTTCAAAGGTAAATCCTTTATCCTGCTGAAATTTTTCTCTGTTGATAAGCTGCTCATCTCTTTGGATGCGTGCCTTAATCTTAGTTCCACGGGCGCAAGGTCCTCGTAAAAGCCACTGACGCTCAAATCTCAAAACTGATTCAATTCGTCTTTCTGTATTGGCTTCGATTTCAGCTTCCCGTTCTTTTTTTTCAAGATATTCAGAATAATTGCCAACATAAAGTTTAAGATGATTTCGTGCCAGTTCATAGATATTGTTACAAACAGCATCCAAAAAATAGCGGTCGTGGGTAACCATAAGTACTGAACGGGGTGTATCTTTTAGATAGTTCTGCAGCCAGTAAATGGTTTTTATATCAAGATGGTTTGTAGGTTCATCCAAAAGAAGAATATTCGTATCTTCTACAAGAACCTGAGCCAGCGCAACTTTTTTTATCATTCCACCACTAAGAGTTCCCATTTTTCGGTTCATATCGGAAATGCCCAGTGTAGAAAGAATGGAACTTACCTGACTTTCGTAATTCCACAAATCCTGAACATCCATTTTCTGCATAATGTCGGCATAATTTTTCTGCCATTTTTCGTTGTCTGTTAATGAAGGGTCTTCGGAAAGTTGAATACAGGCTTCTTCATATTCCTGAATTATCTGAAGTTTTGGAGATTTGCTTTTGAAGATATGTTCTTTGATAGTATCTTTTTCATCAAAAACTGGATTCTGAGGCAAAAATGAAACTCCAGCTTCCTTGTTAAAAACAACTGAACCTTCATCTGGACTAAGAACTCCTGCAATAGTATTCAAAAGGGTAGATTTACCAGTTCCATTTTTTCCAATAAGAGCGGCCTTTTCACCTTCCTGCAGACCAAAGGTTACTTCTGTAAAAAGAGGTTTTTCTCGCCCGATTTTCTTTAAATTATTAACTGACAACAAATTCATGCTTTCATTATAGCGGAAATCTATCTAAAAGATATAGTAACAGGCAGCAAAGTCGTATTTATAACTGTACCTATTAAAAATATTAAAACTGATACTTTTAATACATACAGATTTTCTATATATTAAATGCCATGAAGAAGATATTAAATGTTTTTGCTGCAATCTTATTAGTGATGCTGGCAGCTGGGTGTTCAAAAAAAACTCAGGTTCAGGAATTAAAAGTTTATTCTATTATCCACGAAGAAGAGACTCAGGCTCTTACAGATTTGTTTACTCAAAAAACTGGTATCCCTGTCACTTTTCTACGCGCTTCAACTGGTGAACTTGTTAATCGTGTTATTAATGAAAAAGATTCTCCACAGGCAGATGTGCTTTTAGGTGGGGCATCTTCTTATCATATTCAGGCTTCAAAAGAAGGTGCCCTGGAAGTTTATAAATCACCTATGGCAAAAAATCTTCCTTCTTATGCTGTTTCTCCAGATGGAACTTGGACAGGTTTTTGTGTTCTTACTCTTGGAATTGGTATAAACGAAGACCGTTATGCGCAAAAGTTTCCAGGCATCCCTGTCCCTACCAGTTGGGATGATTTATTGAATCCTTCTTATAAAGGCGAAATTGTACTTACAAATCCTGTTGCTTCTTCTACTGCCTATCTGTTTGTACAAAATCAATTGCAGCGCCTTGGTTGGGATGATGGTTGGAATTATCTTTTATCCCTGTCCCCATTGGTCGGTCAGTTTCCAGACAGTGGAAGTGCACCTGCAAAATTGATTGGAACCGGGGAATATGCTCTTGGAATTTCTTATATTCATGCTGTGGCAAAATATAAGGCAGAAGGTTTTAATGTCAGCATGATTGCACCTCCAAAATCTGTTGGAGATGTAGACTGTATTTCTATTATGAAAAACACAGATAATCTTTCTGCCGCCCAACAGTTTGTCGATTTTATGCTTTCAAAAGAGGCACAGGAACTTATGAGTTCTATAGACTTTACAATTCCTGTTAATCCTGAAGCAAGGGGAGTTGAAGGTTCAGTTCCAGTTTCAAGCCTTGATTTAATTGATTATGATGTTTCAAAGGCTTCTGAACAAAAGGATGCTGTTCTTAAAAAATGGGCAGAAGAAGTAAAATAAAAATTGAAGGCAGCACAAGTCTTACTATTGTCTGGTTTTGTGTCTGTCTTTTTCTTACTATCTCAATTATATTTCCTCTCATATGCTCTTTATGTACTCCAAAGCTTGATCAGGTTATTCAGGTTCTGGAGTCTTCTGTTTGGAAGCAGACTGTCTGGAATACTTTATGTGAAACACTGTGTTCAACTTCTGCTGCAGTATTAATAGGATTTATTTATGCATATGCTGTGGTAAAAGGTGATATTCCATTTGCCCGTTTTTTCTCGCTTATTCCTTTTATTCATCTGGTTACACCTCCATTTGTAGGTGGGCTTTCGTTTATCCTTCTTCTTGGAAGACAGGGATTCATTACACATACAATCTTAGGTCTTGATGTTTCTCTTTATGGATTTTGGGGACTTTTAATTGCTCAGTCACTTTGTTTTTTCCCAATGGCTTATATGATTTTGTCACAGACACTTAGGGGAATAAATCCGTCCCTTGAAAAAGCTGCTTTAAGTTTAGGTGGATCTAAATTCCGTGTTTTTTCTACCATAACTTTACCCCTGTCCCTACCAGGCTTATTATCTGCTTTTCTTTTTATTGCCGTTTCCGTTATGAGCGATTTTGGAAATCCTATGATTGTTGCAGGCCGTTATAAAGTTCTGGCAGTTGAAATTTATACTCAGCTTACCGGATGGATGAATAAAAGTGCCAGCGTTGTTTTAGGATGTATGCTTGTAATTCCTTCTATCCTGCTTTTTTTGTGGCAGAATAAGCTTAATAAAAATTTACGGGCAGCAACAATTGGTGGAAGAGATGGAGTTTTTAAACCAGAAAATGAAAAGAAATCTTTTTCAAAAAGAAATCTTTTTTCTAAAATACTTTTGACAGCTTTTTGTTCCTTAATCTCTCTTTGTGTTATAGCCCAGTTTCTTGCAATTATTGCCGGAAGTTTTCAACAGTTATGGGGCATAAACACAACATTTACGCTTTCTCACATTAAAAACTTAAGCAGATGTGTTCTGGAATTAAAAAACAGCTTAAGTTTTGCTTTGATTGGAGCAGTTTTAAGTACACTTATTGCCTGTGTGGCAAGTTTTATTGTTTATAGAACAAAATCACCATTAAAAAAATATATTGATATTGCTGCCCAGCTTCCTGCTGCAATTCCAGGTTCACTTTTTGGTTTATCCCTGTCCCTGGCGGCCGCTGCTCTTAAGTTCAAAAATAGTTCTGTTTTGATTATTATTGCAATCACAATTGGTTTTATGCCATTTTCTTATAAAAGTATCAGTGCCTCTTTTGCTCAGATAAAGACTTCGTTGGATGATGGGGCCAGGGTTCTTGGAGCTTCCAAATTGAAAACTTTGTTTACAGTTTTAGCACCGGTTATGAAAGGAACCATTTTTAATTCTTTTATTTATGATTTTGTTCGGGGCGTGGGAACTATGAGTGCAGTAATTTTCCTTGTTTCCTTTAAAACACCTTTAGCATCCATAAAAATTTTGAATCTGGCAGAGCAAGGTTTTTGGGGAGATGCTGCGGCTTTGGCTATGGTTCTTACATTGATTACTTTTGGAATTTTGGGTGCCGGAAATCTTATAATAAAATTATGGAGCAGAAAAAAATGATTTTAGATGATATTGCATTGAATCTTCAGAATGTTACTTATTTTTATAATGATAAAGAAAATGCTGCCATTTCAGATATTTGTCTTAAAGTAAAGAAAGGAAGTTTTACAACTATTTTAGGTCCCAGCGGTTGTGGAAAAACAACTTTGCTAAGATGTATTTCAGGTTTTCTCACACCATCTTCCGGTTCTATTTTTATAAGCGGTAAAGATCAGTATGGAATAGAGCCAGAAAAAAGACAGATTGGTATGGTTTTTCAGGATTATGCTCTTTTTCCTCATCTCACAGTAGAAGCAAATATTTTGTACGGATTAAAGATTCATAGGACCTATATAAATGATTCTGGCAAAATTGAAAAATATTCAAAGGCTGAATTAAAAGATAAAGTTGTAAAAATTGCAGAAAGTCTTGATTTGGTTTCTTTCTTGAACAGGTATCCTTCTGAATTAAGTGGAGGACAACAGCAGCGAGTTGCTTTGGCCAGAGCATTGGTACTTAATCCTCAAATTTTGCTTATGGATGAACCTCTTTCCAGCCTGGACACAAAATTACGGGAAAAAGTGCGGGAAGAATTAAAAGCAATTCAGCGAAAACTTGGGATTACAACAATTTATGTCACTCATGATCAGGAAGAGGCACTTTCTTTGTCAGATGAAATTGCAGTTATAAATGAAGGAAAATTGCTGCAGGTTGGTACACCTGGGGATTTATATTTTGAACCAGCCAGTCCTTTTGTGGCAGATTTTATTGGCCGGGCAAATTTTCTGGAAGTGGAAGGGCAGACCTATGTAGTTCGTCCGGAATGGTTTTCTTTAAATCACGATGGGGACAGGGATAAAGTAAAAGATAAAATAAATTTCGAAGGCATTGTAAAATCAGTTTCCTTTCTTGGAGATAAGACTCGATTTTTGGTTCAGGTAAAGAAAAATATCACGATGGGGACAGGGATAAATATATTAACAGCGGATCTTCCAACTTTGCAGGCGGGCAACTTAAAAGAAGGAAGAGAAATCTCTCTTTCAATCAGCCATAAATGGAAACTCTAAAGGTTCAGGGCTTCTAATACGGTATACTTTGTCTTCCATTTGTACTGATGGGGACAGGGGTGAGGTGTTTATAATTATTTACTTCATCCCAGTTCACTGTGAATCCTGCACCATGAGAACAGAAAACACTTGATGCAGGATTTTCTAAGTCAGCATTAGGATTATACCCAATCTGTTCTATAACCTCTTTTTCGTTATGACAGATTTCATAACCATCCATTGTAAAAAATAGAGTACCCTGACCTTTTGTAAAGGCCCGTACATCATTAATGTAGTTCTTCATAGTAGCAACGGGTACTCTTCCTTCCATTACAGCAAAACCACTTTTATTTTCTACAAGATTACAGTTACCATGCATTTTTTCCATGTCGCTCATAACTCTACCAGTATTAGCTTCTGGTACAACAATCTGATACTTATAATAAGGTTCCAGCAATACTGATTTTGCATACATAAGACCATGGCGGATTGCTCTGTAAGTGGACTGTCTGAAATCTCCACCTTCTGTATGTTTTAAGTGAGCTCTTCCTGCTACAACTCTAATTTCCATATCTGTAATAGGGCTGCCTGTTAATACACCAATATGCTGCTTTTCTTTTAAATGAGTCATAATAAGCCGCTGCCAGTTTGTATCTAAAACATCAACACTCAGTTCCGAAATAAACTTCATCCCTGTCCCTCTTGGTCGTGGACTCAATAAAAGTTGAACTTCTGCATAATGGCGTAAAGGTTCATAGTGGCCAACTCCAATCACCGGCTCTTTAATGGTTTCTTTATAAGCAATTCTTCCTTCGCCAAAGGTGATTTCTATGTTATCCCTGTCCCTAACTAACTGTTGTATAACCTGAGTTTGAACTTCTCCCATAAGCATCATGCATACTTCACTAACTCCATTTGAAGTTATACATTCCACCTTTAATTCCGGTAATTCTTCTTCCAGTTCTCGCATTATTTTTAAAAAACTTGGAGTATCAAGTCCTTCTGGTGGTATAACAGAATATATGAGTGCCGGTTCCATTTTTGTAGTAACTATAGAAGAAACTTTACCATAGATTGTACCGGCTTTAGATTCTTTTAGACCGGTAACTGTACAAACCTGTCCCCATTGAACTTCTTTTACACTGTCATATTTTTCCCCGGAGTAGATTCTGATTTCATTTATTTTTTCTTCACCAAGATTTTCCTTTACTTTAAGACAGCCTCCCGTAATTTTCAGGTGAGTAAGTCGGTTTCCCATTTTGTCTTTTGAGATTTTATAAACAATGGCACCAAACTCATCTTCGTTTTCCGGTCTGGAAGGTTCAAAATAAGTTTCCAGAATCTGTAGAAGCTTGTTAACTCCATCCATTTTCAAGGCAGAACCAAAGATGCATGGAAAAACTTTTCTTTCTTTTATGATTCTTGTTATATCCTTTAACTCTGCATTCTGTCCTTCTAAAAATTTTTCAGTGAGAGAATCATCACAACCGGCAATTTCTTCAAAAAAAGCGGGAGTAGTGCAGTCGTTAAAATTGATTATATTTTCACTAAGACCTGCTTTTAATTGTTCCAGTAACTGATTTATCTCTGTCCCCGGCATATCCATCTTATTTACAAAAATGACTGTAGGAATTTTATGCTGCTGTAATAGAGACCATAAAGTTTTTGTGTGTGATTGAACACCATCAGAAGCATTTATCAGTAGAATGGCTGCATCAAGTACAGAAAGAGAACGTTCCATTTCTGCACTAAAATCAACATGCCCCGGTGTATCAATAAGAGTGATTTTATCGTTTAAGACAGCCTGCTTAGAAAAAATTGTAATACCCCTGTCCCTTTCGATAGAATTGTTATCTAGAAAAGCATTTTTAGAGTCTACTCTTCCTAAAGTTCTAATAGCACCAGTTTCGTAAAGTAAAGCTTCTGAAAGAGTTGTCTTACCCGCATCTACATGGGCAACAATACCTGTAATTAATCTTGCCATTGTACGGTAAAAGTATCTCCATCTGTGATTTCAACTTTTATATTTGAAGCTTCAAAAAGTCCATTTAAGAAATATGATTCTAATTGTAATAATAGGGGTCTGTCCCCCTGCTTATTTGCAGAATCTTGTTCCAAATTACTTTCCAAATTACTCTGTCCCTTTTGTCCCACATCAAAAATAAAATCTTTCATAATTTCACTGGCTTTTTCTAAAGAATCTATGCCGGTGATTTTTAAATCTCTTCCAACTCGTATACAAAAATCTTTTATAGGAATCAGAAAATCGCTATTTAAAGAAACAAGAGTTTGAACTGTAAAAGTGAGTCTTTTTTGAGCAATCTGTGTATACATGGAAATAAACTGCATTGGTGCAGAAATATCTACAACCTGTTCAAAATCCCCTTCAGGAATTCCACCGCAATTCATATCAACTAAATCATTGAGATTAGGATTTGCATATTGCATCCCAAAATAAACAATCTGATTTCCAATATCGTTCCAGAGTTTTATTTTCTGGAACTGGCGGTAACAGGCATTTATATCAACTTCATTCATATGGCAAAGTATAACATCTAAAAAGTCCCATTGCAATTTTAATGGTATATAAAACTAGAACAAAAGGGACAGGGTAAAATTTATGAAAAAATCCCTATATACCAACACGTTTAATATTTGATATAATCAGATTATGAATATTGCATTTTTTACAGATTGTTACCTCCCTTCTAAAAATGGAGTTGTAACTGTTATTGATCAGCTGGATCAGAGTTTAACTAAATTAGGTCATAAAGTTTTTATTGTTACACCAGAATATATTGGAAGAGATAAAATAGAAGGATATGATGATTCTCCTAGAATATTAAGAGTCCCTTCTTTTAGAGCGGGAATGGGAATGAAAGATCAATTTGCTGGAATGCCTGCTTTTGCACCAGTTTCTAAATTTCTTAAAGATAATAAGATTGATATTATTCATGCTCATACAGAATTTGCAGTAGGAAAGGCTGCATATAAACAGGCTAAAAAACTTGGAATTCCTGTAGTTGGCACAACTCATACTATGTGGGAAGACTATTACCAGTTTTATCTTCCTGCTGGAAAATTTATTCCAGTGGGTATTATACGTAGTGTTATTAGAAATTTTTACAAACATTTTACTGCAATTGTAAACGTTTCTGCTAAAGCACATGAATATTACAACAAAGAATTTATGGTTCCTCAAATTCCATCTGCTGTAATTCCAAATGCAATTAACCCTGAAAAATATTGTACTACTGTCAGTACTCCAGAAGAAATTAAAGAACTTAGAACAAAGCTCGGTATTTCAGATGAAGATCAGATGCTTTTGTTTGTAGGTCGTGTTGTAGAAGAAAAAAGAGTTTTAGAGCTTATTCAGTCGTTAAAAACTGTATTTGAAGCAAGAAAGAATGTTAAAGCTGTTTTTGTAGGCGATGGTCCTGCATTAAAAGAAAGTAAAGCAATGGCTGAAAAATGTGGCATTCAAGATAAGGTTGTATTTACTGGTTTTATAGACTGGCATGAAGTACATCGCTATTACGAAGCTGCTCAGATTTTTATGACAGCTTCTCTTTCGGAAATGCATTCAATGACAGTTTTGGAAGCATTAACTTCTAGTCTTCCAATTGTTGTTAGAAAAGATTCCAGCTACTATGACACTATTATTCCTGACTATAATGGTTTCCTGTCTGAAACTGATGAACAGATGGCTCAGGACTTAATTACCCTTATAGATAATAAGGATATGCAGAAAACTTACGGTAAGAATGGTAAAAAACAGTCATTGTATTATTTACCAGATACTTTTGGCAAAAGATACGAAGCATTCTTAAAAACTGTTTTGGAACATTGGAAGACAAAAGATTTGTCAACTCAATTACTAAAATCGGCTGTAGACAGTATTGAAGTTGACGGATAATTATTCCAGTTTCCTGTAAATCTTTTTCTCCAAATAAACTTTGCTGGAAAACTTTTATTTTCAAAAAAAATGTGTTAAAGTAACCTCATGGCTACAACAAAC
>JAKSTH010000170.1 GCA_024402655.1 Treponema sp.
TTACAGTTATTGGTTCGTGAGTATTTTCTGAAAAAGGATTTGGGGCGTTGCGGTCTGCAGCTGAAGTTTCCTGGTTACCGCTGGAAGGGGTGGCGGAAGATGCTTTAGCAGCTGAAGCCAGGGGAAGGCTTTCCCCTCCTGTAATTGATTCAACTTTTTGTCCATATTCAACTGCCAGTTCTGCATAGGATTTTGCCACATTTGGAATGCCATAAGAGAACATTTTTTTAGAAGCAGCGGCGAAATTAAAAGAAAGAGGTTCTCCATTTAGAGCTGATTCAATTTCCGGGCATTCAACTGTGTCACAGAGTTTTACCAGGTCTCGGCTGAAATAGGCATCTTTTTCTCCATCCTGCAATTTTTTGAGGGTAGCGCCTTTTAAGTCTGCAAGATGAGCATAAATGCCTTCCAAATCTCCGTAGTCGTTTATGAGTTTTGAAGCTGTTTTTATACCAATGCCCATTACACCTGGAATATTATCTGCAGTATCGCCACAAAGAGCTAAAAGATCCAGCAACTGTTTTGGCATAACACCCCATTCGGCCTGTACTCCATCTATGCCGGTAACTTTCCATGTAGAAGCTCCACTTTCTGGTTTGAGAATCTGGGTTGTTTCGTTTACCAGCTGCATAAGATCTTTGTCACCACTTAAAATGCGGCAACATCTGCCTTGTTCACGGCATTTTTTTTCTACAGTTGCAATAATATCGTCTGCTTCGTAACCATCGCATTGAAGAACAGGAATACCTAAATCTTTTAAAATATCTTCAATCCATGGAACCTGGGCATGAAGATCATCTGGAGTTTTATTGCGGGTTGCTTTGTACTGTTCGTACATCTGGTGGCGGAAAGTTTTAGTTTTACTGTCCATGGCTGCAAAAATGTAACCAGGTTTATAATGCTGCAAAATCCAATGGAGATTTCTAAAAAATCCGAAAAGGGCTGAAACATTTTCTCCATTCTGATTTGTAAGAGGGCGTGAAATAAATGCAAAATAGCAGCGGAAAATGAGACCGTAGCTGTCTAAAATATAAACTGTGTTTTTATCTTCAAAATTCATACCCTTATTTTAATGCAAAAAGGGGGAATTATAAAGAGTATTGAAACTACGGTTACCAGCCTTTCTTAAATTTATTAATTATTTTTTTTATAAAAACTATTGGTCCTTTTGTGAAAAGAATTCTCATTATTTTCAGAGATTTTGAAGCGATATAAAAAGCTAACCATACAAAATAATTATGTTTTAATATGATTTTGCATAGTCTAAGAAGATGTTCATTACCTGGCAGTGGAGTAAAGTTTAAGTAATCTTTTATTTCCAGCGTTTTAAATAATTGCTTTTTTGTGTATATAAAAAGTTCTTTGCGTCGCTTTTGGACTTTTATCTTTTCTAAATTGTAATTGGTTATGCCTAATGCAAAATTTAAAAAACTGTTTTCTATATTGCCTGAATATAGATTTTCTTTTTTAAGTCTTTTTTGAATTTCTATTAGTGCTTCGGCAAAAGTATATCGGTTTATGGTTTGTAGTCTCTGGAGACTTCCGCTGTGTTTTCTATAAGTCATTAATTTTTCTTGTAAAACAGTTATGCTCTGGGCTAGAACAAGGGATGTCAGTACAAAAAATATATCGTTTTCTTTTGGAATATCCATGAATTGTAAATCAGATTTTTTTATGAATTCTCTGTTGTAAAATTTTGTCCAGGGAGCTGGAATTGCAAAATTGAATATAGCTACAGCGGTATCTTTATTAAATGGCAGTTTTTCTGGCAATAAAGATGCATTTAGATTTTCCTGATTTAAAATTATTTCTCCTGTTTCCTGAATAAGAACTCTTGAATCAAAAATACATATATCCGATGAATCTTTTTCTGCTTTGTCATAAAGTTTTTCCAGCATATTTGAATCGAAATAATCATCACCGTCTAAAAAAATTATATATTTTCCAACTGCTTTTTCCATGCCATAGTTTCGTGCGGCTCCTGCACTGGAATGTGGCCGTTCATATAATTGTATTCGGCTGTCTGCTTGCTGATGTTTTTTTACTATTTCTATACTTCCGTCGGTACTTCCATCACTAACGCAAATTATTTCTATGTCTTTTAGTGTCTGAATTTGGATTGAATTAAGGGCTTGGTCTATGTAATTTTTTTCATTGTAAAAAGGAATAACAATACTAACTTTTATACTTTTTGATTCTGACATAATAACTCCAGATTATATGCTTAATCTCGCTGGTACAAATCTCGTGTAAAAACAGGTGTTTTGATTTGTTGTAATTCTTTGGACATTCTGTTTGCAATAATCATATCACAACTTTTTGCAAATAAATCCAGATTATTTATTACAGAAAAACCCTGGAAATCTGCAGATTTTATTGATGGCTCATAAATGATGATTTTTATATTTTTTTGCTTCAGCCCATTTATAATATCATGGATAGAACTTTGACGGAAATTATCGCTGTTTGATTTCATTGTTAATCTGTAAATACCTACAGTTTTCGGTTTTTGACTTAGAATCTGCTGGATAATAAAATTTTTTCTTGTTTTGTTAGATTCAATTGTTGCTTTTATAAGATTTTGTGGTATCTGGTCAAAGTTAGCCAGCAATTGTTTTGTGTCTTTGGGTAAACAATAACCCCCATATCCAAAAGAAGGATTGTTATAAAAATCTCCAATTCTTGAATCAAGGCTTATCCCTTTTATAATTTGAGCGCTGTCAAGATTATGACTTAATGTAAAAGAATCTAGTTCATTAAAAAAGGCAACTCTCATAGCAAGATAAGTGTTTGAAAAAAGTTTTACAGCTTCTGCTTCTGAAGAATAACATATTAAAACCGGAACATCTTTTTTTGCGGAAGATTCCTGTAGTAGAGATGCAAATTCTGAAGCTTTCTGTTTCATTTGTGGTGTGGTTTTAGAATAAGAAACAATTATTCTGGATGGATATAAATTGTCATATAATGCAGAACCTTCTTTTAGGAATTCTGGTGAAAAAAGAAGGTTTTGAAAGTTATGTTCTTTTATGTAGTTTTCTATAAAACCAATTGGTATTGTTGATTTTATAACGACAGTAGCTTTTGTTCCAGATTCTATGATTTGTGATAAAACTGTTTCTATGGAACTTGTGTCAAAAAAATTTGTTTCTTCGTTGTAATCGGTGGGAGTTGCAATAATAATGTAATCTGACTGGAGGAATGCTTTTTGTGATTCTGAAACAGGAACTCCATTAAGGTTTAATTTATGGGACTGCAGAAAATCTTGCATCTGTTTGTCTAAAAATGGAGTCTGCATTTTATTAATTAATTCTATTTTTTCTTTATTAATATCAATTGCAGTTACATTGTTTTTTTGAGCAAGAAGTATAGCATTTGAAAATCCAACATAGCCCATGCCAATTACAGATATGTTTTTCATTGTGATTTGGGATTCCTTAAATTAATTATACATTATGGATAAATAAATTCAAAAAAAATAAAAAAAAAATCGGAATTTTGGCTTACAAACTGCAGAATTTTTACAGTTTTGGGCAATACTATTATTAGAGGGGATTTTTTCCAAAGCTGGCATTATTTGACTAAATGTATCAGGGGCATTTTTTAAATAAGCTTATGTTATGGAGAAAAAACTATGAAAAAAAAGTGTTTTAAAAAAGGTGGTTCAGTTGTAGATTTTAATGTGAATGCAGTGGAATTGACAACTGAAGAGTTAAAAACAAAAGTAAATGGAGGAGCAGCACTAACTACAGAACAACAGATGGAAATGGCGAGAAGGGCAGCTAAAGGTGATTATTCATTGCCAGATTTTATT
>JAKSTH010000171.1 GCA_024402655.1 Treponema sp.
AATCAGTTTCTGTGTAAAACAGGGTGATCAGATTCAGGCTGGACAGAAAATTGCTGCTCTTGGTGGAACAGTAGTTGCTGCTGCACCAGCTCCAGCTGCTCCTGCCGCACCAGCTGCTGCTCCAGCTCCTGCTGCTGGTGGTGCTGGTACTCCAGTTGCTGCTCCAGTTGCCGGAACATTATTACGCTATGCTGTTGCTGAAGGTGCATCTGTTCAGGCTGATACAACAATCATCATCATTGAATCTATGAAAATGGAATTGGAAATTAAAGCTGGCGCTGCTGGTAAAGTACACTTTGTTGCTGCAACTGGTTCTCAGATTGCTCAGGGTACTACAGTTGCTGAAATTCAGTAATTTAAGTGTGAGATTGATATGGAAACAGAATTAAACAAAAAAAAGACAAACTTTAAGGTTTTTAGAACCTGTATTGTTATATGTTTTATTGCAGTACTTCTTTCTGTTGTAGGTTGTGGTAAGAGTACATCTTCATCATCTTCTGCAAAAACAAGTTCTGCTGGAACAACAATTATTAAAGGTACAGAAGACTGGAATGGAAAATATGATATTTCTGTAAAGGACTTCTTTGCAAATATCTGGTATAACACAGGTATTTATAAGATTATTCATAATGAAACTGCTGAAGAAGCAAGAGCAGCTGCAATTCAGGCTGAAGAAGTAGAAGCTCTTAAACATGAACAGGCATTACAGGCTGAAGAAGATTTGATTAATAATCCTGTTCCTGGATGGCAGAAACTTGTTATGCTTGCACTTGGTTTCCTTATTGTTTTCCTTGCTGTAGCTAAAGGTTTTGAACCATTACTTCTTATTCCAATTGGATTTGGTACTATTCTTGTTAATATTCCAGGTGCCGGAATGGGTAATGCTCCAGATGGTATGCTTAACATCATTTACAATGCTGGTGTTGGTAATGAATTCTTCCCAATGCTTATTTTTATGGGTATTGGTGCAATGACAGACTTTGGTCCTCTTATTGCTAACCCTAAGATGGCACTTCTTGGTGGTGCTGCTCAGCTTGGTGTATTTGCTACATTGTTTGGTGTTGCTGCTTTGAACTTTATTCCTGGTCTTGATTACACTATGAAACAGGCTGCTGCTATTGCTATTATTGGTGGTGCAGATGGTCCTACTTCAATTTATGTATCTGCTAAACTTGCTCCAGAAATGATGGCTGTAATTGCGGTTGCCGCTTATTCGTATATGGCTCTTGTTCCTATGATTCAGCCTCCAATTATGAAGGCTCTTACATCTAAAAAAGAACGTCAGATTAAAATGAAACAGCTTCGTGTAGTTTCTAAAACAGAAAAGACATTGTTCCCATTGATGTTGCTGGTTGTAACAGCATTACTTTTGCCACCTGCTGCTCCTCTTATTGGTATGCTTGCATTTGGTAACTTTGTAAAACAGTGTGGTGTTGTAGAACGTCTTTCTAAGACAATGGAAAATGAATTGATGAATATCGTTTCAATTCTCCTTTCTCTTGGTGTAGGTTCTCAGATGACTCCAGAAAAAATCATGAACGGTAATTCACTTGGTATTATTGCTCTTGGTTTGTTGGCATTCTGTATTGCTACTGCTGGTGGTTTGATTATGGCTAAGATAATGAACTTGTTCTTGAAAGATAAAATCAATCCACTTATTGGTTCTGCAGGTGTATCTGCTGTTCCAATGGCTGCTCGTGTTGCAAATAAAGTTGGTATGGCAGAAGATCCTACTAACTTCTTGTTAATGCATGCTATGGGACCAAATGTATCAGGTGTAATTGGTACTGCTATTGCTGCTGGTGTATTTATTGCTACATACGGTCATTAATAGATAATTATTTTGATATTGTAAAAGGATAAAGGATTGCATATCTTTTATCCTTTTATTTTATATAAGGAGAAAAAAATGTTTAATAGAAGAGAATGTAAAGCTCAGGCTTTAAAAAGTTTAAAAGGTAAATGGGGAACTCCTATAGCTGCCTATTTAGTTTTTTTTGGAATTACTTTTGTTGCAATGATTCCATACATAATGAGTGTATTTAATATTGCATTGACTAATGACTTTACAGTAGATAACCCAGTAAATTTGATGGGATTTGTAATGGGTGTATTTGCATCTTTGTTGATTATGATTGCATTTTCAGTTTGTATTCTGCCACCTTTAGTTTATGGCTGGAAGAAGATTGTTGTATTGATTGCAAATAATCAGGATGTTAGTGTAAAAGATTTATTCAGTGGATTTAAGTGTTACGGAAAATCAATGGGACTTTATTGGTGGAATTCATTGTGGATTTCTCTTTGGACTTTAGCTGCATATATCCCATTAATGATTTTGATTACAATTTTTATAGTTGTTGCAAGTATTGAAACTTCCGTTGCAATTATGATTCTTCCTATTTTAATTTTTGCAGTTATGATTTGTATGTACTGGATTGCTATTTATAAATCTATTAGTTATGGATTTATGTGGAATGTTGCAATAGATGATTCTTCTGTTGGTGTAATCGAAAGTATGAATATCAGTAAGGCAATTACAAAAGGAAATGTTGGAAAGCTTTTTGTACTTGATTTAAGTTTCTTGGGATGGATTCTTCTCAGTTTTATTACATTTGGAATTGGTCTTCTTTGGGTTATTCCTTATTCGGAAGTAACAAGCTATAATGCTTACAAAGTTCTTCGTGATGAAAAATTTGGTAAGAAAGACGATGCAATTGATACTAATGCCGAACCAGTGAAATTAGTAAACAAAATTGTTGAAAAAGATGATTCTGAAAACTAATTAAGAATTAATTTGAAAAAAGCAGTTTTAAGTATTTACTTAGAACTGCTTTTTTTTGTGAATTAATTATTTATCAATTATTTATCTCTGTCCCTTTTATAATATTTTTAAATATTTTTCTAAAAAATTGCATTTTTTTTCATATTTTGGGAATACTTAATATAGGATGGATAGAATATGAGAAGTGCACGAGAAATATCGAAGTCTGGCTATTATCATCTGGTTATTCGTGGGGTAAATAAACAAAATATTTTTTACGAAGATGCAGATAGGATTTATTTCAAATTTTTAATGAAGAAAATCGGTAAAAAATATAAGATGAGATATCATGCTTATGTACTAATGGATAATCATGTGCATTTATTGGTTGAAGATTCTGATAAAAAATTGTCAAAATTTATGCAGGATTTGTGTTCTATTTATGCAAGATATTTTAATAAAAAATATGATCGAATTGGACATTTGTATCAAGATAGATTTGCAAGCGAAATAATTGAAAATAATAGATATCTTGTTGTTGTTTGTAGATATATTTTGTTGAATCCAGAAAAAGCTGGTATGTGTAAAGCTTCTTTATATAAATGGAGTAGTTATCATAGTTATAAATCCCCGAAAAGAAGTTTATGTCGAAAAATGATTCCTGGACTTATAGGTAGTTTGCAGGAATTTTATAAATATATTAGCGAAGAAAATAATGATGAGTGTCTTGAAATTGGGCTGCGTCCTTCGGAAAAAATGGAACGAAATATAGAAATAGTAAAAAAGATATTGGGTAGAGAAAATCCTATAATAGATCCTTCAATGCCTAAAAATAGAATTATAGAATTAATAAGAAAAATAAAAGAATCTGGTTTATCAATAAATAATATTTCTAGAATTACAGGGATAGGTCGTTATCTAGTACAACAAGCATAAACGATAAAACAAAAAAACACCCGAGAGAAAATCATACACAGAATTTTCTTTCGGGTGTTTTTATTTACATATATAATGGGGAATTAATACTTTACTCTGTCCC
>JAKSTH010000172.1 GCA_024402655.1 Treponema sp.
GGTAGATAAATCTGTAAATTATAATTCGTACATTCACTGACTTACAAACACAAAGAGGAGTTGATTCATTTCACTCCTCTTTTTTTATTTTCCAATTTTCAGAAAACTATATTATAATATTTATAAAGTATTTTTATTCAGGAGGCATCTTATGGTTATAACTATCAGTAGAGAATATGGTTCAGGCGGTAAAAAAATTGCAAAAAAAGTTGCAGAAAAATTAAACATTGCATTTTACGATAAAGAAATAATTGAAAAAATCGCCGAAGAAACAGGTTTTTCTAAGGAATTTATTACAGAAAAGGGAGAATATTCTTCTTCAAATAATATTTTTTCTTTTGCATTCACTTCCAGAGATGCATCAGGAAAATCTTTAGAAGATGTAATTTTCCAGGCACAGCGAAAAGTAATTCTTGAACTGGCAGAAAAAGGACCTTTTGTTATTGTTGGTAGATCAGCAGATCAGATTCTGAAAGGTAAAACAGAGTTGTTAAATGTTTTTATTTATGGAAACGAAGCTGAAAAAGCAAAGTTCACCATGGAAACAAATGGATGTTCTGAATCAGAAGCACGTTCAATTAATAAAAACATGGATAAACGCAGAGCTATTCAGTACAATTATGTTACAGATGCTGAATGGGGAAAACGAAACAATTATGACCTTATGTTAAATTCATCTGTTTTAGGTGAAGAAAAATGTGCAGAAATAATAGCAAATCTTTATAAATAAAAAATTGAGGAAAAAATGACTTTAGAGGAAGCAAAAAACTTTTTTCATAATGATGTTTATGCCATGCAAACTACAGGTATTGAACTTCTTGAAGTAAAGGATAACTATTCCAAATGTAGTTTGAAACTTGGTAAAAAACATGAAAATGCTGTTGGAAAAGTAATGGGAGGAGTATTTTTTACACTTGCAGATTTTTCTTTCGCAGTAGCAACTAATTCTCCTGAACATTGGACAGTAACAACCAACAGTCAAATAAATTATTTATCTCAAGTCAAAGGTAATACTTTAATAAGTGAGTGCCAGCAAATAAAAGAAGGAAAAACTTTATGTACTTATGAAATCAATATTACAGATAATCTTGGTACAAAAGTTGCACTGATTATTACTAATGGTATGCATTTAAAATAAGATCAATTCTCTCCTCTACTTGAATTTATTAGTGATTTCGTATAAATTAATACTAAGTTTTCGGTATTCCGCAACTCAGGAGGTGAAATACATACATGGCAACAATCAATGTTGACGATTCAGAAAACCTTGAAAAAGCAATCAAACGTTTTAAACGCATGGTTGAAAAAGAAGGTATCATTCGCGAATATAAAAAACGTGAATATTTTGAAAAACCTTCTGCTATTCTTCACCAGAAGAAAACTACTCTTGAACGCAAGCTTTTGAACAAGAGACGTAAGACAGAAAAGAAAGATTACTAATTTTAATCTTTAGTTTTTGCAGTAGTTGTTTTACTTGCAAAAAAGGAAAGGCTGTTTTGGAAAGTGTTATAACTTCACAAAACAGCCTTTCCTTTTTTGGTTATCAATCTTTATTTATATCAGCTTATCTTGGCAAACATGTATTGCTGTCTGAAACAGTAAGATAAGTTGTATAATTCTTTGAAATATATTCATTGTCAAAAATAAAATCCTGGTAAGTATATCTTCCAGAACCTTCTGGATAAATTACAGTAACACGAATATCTGTATATCCTACAGGCATTTTACAACTGTAATATGTTTTTGCAGAACCAGCATCTACAGCTCTATAGTCGTAATCATGGCCATCATCCCAAGCTAAAGTCCAGTAGGAATTTGCGCCATCATTAATTCCATAACTAATTTCACTTATATAACCATAACGAGTTTCATTTTTTACAACAACCTGACCATATTTATAATAATCATAGCTAGATGTAGAACTAGAACCGTAGTAGTAATCGTCATCTGGGAAAACAACAAGACAACTTGTCATCATTGTAGTCAAAAGTGCAATTAAGCCTGCAAATAAAATCTTTTTCTTCATATTTATATCTCCTTAATATTTTGCTTGTTTAATTCTTATACTTATATTTAATCATATTTATGCTTCTGGTTAATGAATTTTCATTAAGAGGAAAATAAGTGTTTTCTAAGAAATATTTTCAAATTTTCTTAGATTAATTGAATTTTATAGTATAATAGTTACAGTAATTAATAATTTTATGGAGAATTTAATGCGAAAGATTTTCATTTGTTTAACAGCATTGGTTATACTTTTTAGTTTAACAGCCTGTAAGTCATCACAAAAAAATGAACCTGAAAAAAATAATTCAGAAACAGGTATGGTTTCTATAAAAGTTGGTTCAATTGTCAATTCAGAAAAAAACAAACCTGAAGAAGTACAAAATCCAGACTCTTTATCTGGAAAAGACTGGAAATCAGTTCCTTCATTAAAAGAAGCTTTTGTAGATACTGGTTATTTTGACCGCCTGGGAATTGCCTGTGAACTTCCAGAAATAAGCAATAAAACTATTGCAGCAGGACTTGCTTATCAGGCAAACAGCACAACACCAGGAAATGAATGTAAACCACAGTTTATATTCTGGTATCCAAAACCAGCAATTAAAGACACTTATACAGATTCTACGGGAAAAAAGATTTCTGTTCCTTCAAATACAAACTTTGCTGCAAAAATGGATCAGTTTTTAGAAGCAGTAAGTAAAGCCGGCATGCAGATGAGAGGCCATGTTCTTTTATGGCATTCCCAGACACCGGAATGGTTCTTTACAAAAAATTATGAAGATGAAGTAACTGTTGATGAAAACGGTGTTCCAAATAATCTTGCAGATAAAGCAACCATGACTGCCAGACAAGAATGGTATATTAAAACTGTTTTACAGCATGCAGCACAGTGGGAAGAAGAACACGGTTATGCAGGAAGCCAGACAGAATCTTCTTCTGGTAAAAAACATCTTATTTATGCATGGGATGTAGTAAACGAAGCTGCTGCAGATGATGCTACTAAAACAGAATATTTAAGAGGCTCAACAAAAAGTACAAAAAATAAAGCACCAAATGCATCTAATGGAAACGGTTCCCGCTGGTTCCAGATTTTTGGAGATGACACTTTTATTATTAATGCGTTTAGATTTGCAACAGCATATTCTGCACCAGATGTTCTTTTAGCTTATAACGATTACAACACTTATCTTGAATGGGGTGAAGGCTATAAAACTTCTGCTATTAAATCTATTGTAAAATCAATTCAAGGGGCTTCTTCTAAAACTGTAAACGGAAAAGCTGTAAAACCTAGAATTGATGTAGTTGGTATGCAGTGCCATGTTGGAGAAACTTATCCTACCCTTACTGGAGTTGAAACTGCCATTAAAGCAATTTTAAATCTTGGTGTAGATATTCATGTTACAGAATTTGATATTGCAACTAAAAACAAAAAGAATGTATCTTTATTTGAAAATTACTTTAAGCTGTTCATGAAATATAGTAAATATAAGGGAACAGCAATAGGAGGACATGGAATTACAGGAGTAACGGTCTGGGGTATTAATGATGAAAATTCCTGGATTAGTTCTGGCGGTACTCAATTCCCTCTTCTATTTACAAAAAAAGGCAGTCAGTACCTTACAAAAGATTGTTTTGAAAGAATAATTAATCTTACAAAATAAAAACTTAAAAAAAA
>JAKSTH010000173.1 GCA_024402655.1 Treponema sp.
CCGCATGCTTATTCATATGTGTGTACGTTCTCCATTTATGCTTATTGCCGGTACTGTTATGGCTGTTCGTGTAAATGCTCGTCTTGCAGTAATTTTCCTTGTTGCGCTCCCAATTTTAGCTGTTTCTGTTATTCTTCTTTCTTCTCTTGCTTTTCCTCGTTTTACTTTGATGATGAAACGCTTTGATGC
The DNA here is from genome assembly GCA_024402655.1 of Treponema sp. Lineage (GTDB taxonomy): Bacteria > Spirochaetota > Spirochaetia > Treponematales > Treponemataceae > Treponema_D. Next base: position 190 of record JAKSTH010000173.1, read on the forward strand.
CTTGAATGCAAATATTCAGGAAAATCTGATTGGTATTCGTGTTGTTAAAGCTTATGTTCGTGGGGATTATGAAGAAGATAAGTTTAAGAAATCTGCTGATAACGTAAGAACTGCCCAGCTTCGTGCTGAAAAAATAATCATCTTTATGATGCCTATTATGCAGCTGGTTATGTATTTTTCTATGATGGCTGTTATGTGGTTTGGTGGTCGTCAGATTATTTTTGGAAGCATGCAGTCTGGAGAATTAATCAGTTTCTTTACTTATGTAAGCCAGGTTCTTTCTTCTTTAATGATGCTTGGTATGTTCTTTGTTTCTTTTGTTATGGTTCGTGCTTCTAATGCCCGTGTTTTTGAAGTATTGAACGAAGAAACTGATATTAAGAATCCAGAATCGCCTGTAATGGAAGTAAAAGATGGAAGTGTTGACTTTGAAAATGTTTCTTTCTCTTACAATAAAAAAGCCAATAATCTTGTATTAAACGACATTTCCATTTCTATTAAAAGTGGTCAGGTTGTAGGAATTATTGGTGGAACTGGTTCTTCTAAAACAACTTTTGTTTCTTTAATTCCTCGTCTTTATGATACTTTCCGTGGAAGCGTAAAAGTTGGCGGAGTAGATGTAAAGAAATATGATATGACTACTTTGCGTGATAGTGTTGCCATGGTTTTGCAGAAGAATGTATTGTTCTCTGGTTCTATTAAAGAAAATCTTAAATGGGGAAATGAAAATGCAACTGATGAAGAAATTATAGAAGCTTGTAAAGCAGCAGATGCAGATTCTTTCATTTCATCTTTCCCAGATGGATACGAAACTGAATTGGGACAAGGCGGTGTTAATGTTTCTGGTGGTCAAAAGCAGAGAATTTGTATTGCCCGTGCATTACTTAAAAAGCCAAAGATTTTAATTCTTGATGATAGTACTTCTGCAGTTGATACAGCAACTGAAAGTAGAATTCGCGGTGCATTAAAAAATCTTGCACCTGATACAACAAAAATCATTATTGCTCAGAGAATTTCTTCTGTAAAAGATGCAGATGTTATTTTTGTTCTTGATGACGGAAAACTTAGTGGATTTGGTAATCATGAACAGTTACTGGAATCTAATAAGATTTATAGAGAAGTATTTGAAAGTCAGCAGCAGGGTTCTGGAGATGCAGACCTTGAGGGAGGTGAATAATGCCACCACGACAGAAGGGTTTTGGTAAACCTAAAAATGCTAAAAAAACTATTGCCAGAATTCTGGAATATATGGGAAAATTTAAGGCTTTATGGTTCCTTGTTTTTCTTTGTGTTCTAGTTGGAGCTGGAGCTGGTGTTGCGGGAAGTTATTTTATTAAACCTGCATTAAATAATCATATTATTCCTTTAGCAAAACTGGTTGCAGAAGGGGCAGATAGTTCTGTTATATCTGCTAAGATTTTAGATTTTGCAAAATTGCTTTTGGCTGTAGCCGTTGTATTCCTTTGTGGAGTTGTTGCATCTTACTGTAATTCCAGAATGATGCTTAAAATTTCTACAACCTTGCTTTATAAAATCAGATGCGATTTATTTACTCATCTGGAAAAATTGCCAATTAAATATTTTGATGCTCATACTCACGGTGAATTAATGTCTCGTTTTACTAACGATACAGATACTTTGCGTGAAATGATGAGTCAGACTGTTCCACAGTTATTGTCTTCTATAATCACAGTAATTTCTGTTTTTGTTATGATGATTGTTTTAAGCCCAATGCTTACAGTTGTTATGATTCTTACTATGTTCTTAATGGGAATGGTGATTGGTTTTGTAGGTAAACGTTCTGCAAAAGCTTTCCGCGAAAATCAGAAATGTGTTGGTGAACTTAATGGTTTTATAGAAGAAATGGTAGAAGGCCAGAAAGTTGTAAAAGTATTCAATTATGAAAATAAAGCAGAAAATCGTTTTGATGTTTTAAATGATAATTTAAGAAAAGCCGGAACTGATGCTATGACCTTTGGTGGTATTATGGGACCAATTACAAATAACATGTCTCATATTCAGTATGCCATTGTAGCTATAATTGCGGCCACTTTTATGATTCTTGGACAGAGTCACGCCGGTCTTTTGAATTGGTTCACAGGTATGCTGGATCTTGGTACTATTGCGGCATTCCTTCAGTATACAAGAAGCTTTACTCAGCCAATCAGTATGATGAGTATGCAGGCAAACAGTGTTTTAAATGCTCTTGCCGGTGCAGAAAGAATTTTTGCTGTAATTGATGAAGAACCAGAAGTTGATGAAGGTAAATATGCTCTTGTAAATGCTTATGAAGCTAAAGAAGATGGTAAAAATCGTCTTGTTCAGTCATTTGCAGCTACTGGTGAATGGGCTTGGAAAAATCCTGCAGATAATTCACTTACAAAACTTAGTGGTGAAGTAATTTTTGATCATGTAACTTTTGGTTATACACCAGAAAAAACTGTTTTACATGATATTTGTATCCATGCTAAACCAGGTATGAAAATTGCTCTTGTTGGTTCTACTGGTTCTGGAAAAACAACAACAATAAATCTTTTATCTCGTTTTTATGATGTAGCACCAGAAAATGGTAAAATTACTTACGATGGTTTCCCATTAAATGATATTTCTAAGGCTGCTTTAAGAAAGTCTCTTGGAATGGTTCAGCAGAATACTCATCTTTTTACTGGAACAATTAGAGAAAATATCCGTTATGGAAATCTTGAAGCCAGCGATGCTCAGGTTTATGCAGCAGCCAAACTTGCCAATGCCGACAATTTTATCCGCCATTTGGAAAACGGTTATGATACTGTAATTACAGGGGATGGTGGAAGTTTAAGTCAGGGACAGCGCCAGCTCTTAGCCATTGCCCGTGCGGCAGTTGCTGATCCTCCAGTATTGGTTTTGGATGAAGCTACTTCTTCTATTGATACCCGTACTGAAAAATTAATTGAAGAAGGCATGGATTCTTTAATGAAAGGCAGAACTACTTTTGTAATTGCACATCGTCTTTCGACTGTAAGAAATGCTGATGAAATTATTGTTTTGGAACATGGTAACATTATAGAAAGAGGAACCCATGACCAGCTGATTGCCGCTAAAGGCCGATATTATCACCTTTATACAGGAAATCAGATTACATTGGATGAATAGGTTACAAAATTGTTTTATTTATGAGTCTTTTATTATTTTTTATTCAGAGTAAATTAAGTTTAATCTTATGGTTTATTTATTGAATAAATTATAAATAAAGACTATAAATAAAGAGTAATCAAGATTTAGAAAAAAAGTTTTATAAACCAACGGGAATTAATCGTTGATTTTGAACTGTTGGAATACAGTCAATCCTTTGATTGACATCAATTTTTTACCAAACCTGCGAACAAAAATTGGGGATACAGCAGGTTTATAAAAAGGAGATTTCTTATGAAATTATTAAAGAAATTATTAACTGGTGCAGCCGTAGCAGTTGCTGCACTTTCAATGATGAGTTGTG
>JAKSTH010000174.1 GCA_024402655.1 Treponema sp.
TGAAACACCCTGTCCAAGTGGACCACCAGTACATTCAACACCGTCTGTATCACCATATTCTGGATGACCTGGACATCTTGAACCAACCTGACGGAAGTTCTTAATATCGTCCATTTTTACATCGTATCCAGCCAAGTGAAGAATACTATAAAGTAACATTGAACCATGTCCTGCTGAAAGTACAAAACGGTCTCTGTCTGCCCATTTTGAATTTGCAGGGTTATGTTTCATTACTTCGCCGTAAAGAACTGCAGCAGCTTCTGCAGCACCAAGTGGTAATCCAGGATGTCCTGAATTTGCTTTCTGAATTGCGTCCATTGACAAACTGCGGATTGACAATGCAACTGCTTCAACACCTTTTTTGTCCATAAAAATTTACCTCATATATTTATGTATATTTATTATTATGCTAATTCTCTAATAAGGGAAGACAATTCTGCTTCACCTGCATTATTTTCTAGCGCTTTTCTAAATCTAACACTTCTAAACAATCCCGCCAATACGGAAAGTACCTTAAGATGAATCTGAGAATTGTGAGTAAGCAATACAAACATAACATGAACATCTCTTTCATCTGGCGCTTTCATTGGAATCGGTTTTTTAAGATATAAAACACAAATTCTCTGAGAAACTTCTTCCTTCATAATTGGTGCACGTGCATGTGGCAATGCAATACCGTTACCAACAGCAGTACTTAAAACAGCTTCTCTTGCACACAATGCAGATTCAATCTGTTCACTTGTCATTCCTTCCGGCAAACTAATCATAGTTGAAAAGTTTTTATAAATTTCCTGAGGAGTTTCACCTTCTACATCAAAGAAGATTCCACCTCTATGAATCAATTCTGCAATATCTACTGTTGTTTCAAAATCGCTCATATCTATATCTCCTATTGTTTACTCAATTATTTTAATATCTTTATAAGTATTTATATCAATAGACTGCTGAATAGTCTTTTGAATATCTGCAAAAGTTTCTTCCATGCCATCCAAAGAAAGCATTAAATCTTCAACAGGGAGCTGATTAATCATCATCATATCTCCCATTTCTTCTATAATTTTATGTACATGCGAAAAAAGCTGTTCCAGAATAATTAATTCCTGAGAAGGCAAATCTGTAAGCTTTAGCCCCGAAATTGAAATTGCTGCCATAAGCTTACTGACATTTGTAAATAAAGTCAGAATTCTTTTTCTTAATACAGGCATTTTTTTATTTGTACAAATAAAATCGTCTTTAATAAGCCTTTGAGAACGTTTTTCCATCTGCATCATTAAAAGTTTTCTTTCTGGTTGGGAAAGAGAACCTGGGAATGGAAACATATCATCTATTAAAGTTTCATAGGAAACAGGCTTATCCGATTTTTTATTCTGATAATTAAAATCCTGTAAAAAACAATCCAGAATCTGCACAGAAAACATCATCTGCAACTGAAGATATATTGAGTTTGCAGACATATCCGGATTCCATTTTCCAATAAAAGGAATCTGCTCTCCCTGCTTCCAGATGCGGGTTTCCACACCATAAGAAGAAAATGTTACAGCTTTAGTACGCTTAAAAAAATCTTCAATACTGCCACAATTATATATGCACAGTTCTTTCTGATGTTCCAGATATAAATAAGCCAGCTGTTCTTCTATAGAAGATGCAGGACCATTTTTTTCAATACTTTCCAAAAGGCATTTTTCAAAAACCGAATACCAGTCTTCTCTTTCCATGTCTTCTGTAGAAACCGCATTGCTTCTATCAGCTTTCTGCACCGCCAGCTGAATAATACCTTCTTTCCAGTTTAGCACACGGCCAATAAATCTGTCGCCATACTTAAAATCTTCCCCATCACATAAATCTTTCAGCGACCAGGCAGTAAGAGTTATTTCTGTAGGCATGGCATACTGAATGGAAGAAAGTGCCAGTTTTTCGTTAGAATGATCTCCAAAAATATAAGGCAAAACATAACCTTCGCCATAAAGTGAAAAAACATCCATAGCAAGGTTCATGGAAAAAACACAGCTTTTAGAAGGAATAATCTGCTTTGCGTTAGAAATAAAAATCTTATCAGGAGGAAGATCAGGATTAATAAAAGGCATAGCTCTGTGTCCCAGAATTACATAACCTTTCTGAACTTCTTCCTTAGTTGGCATAAAACTGAAAAAACGGCCTGTAAAAACACCGGAGCGTGTAATAAATTCATCTCCCATTAATGGAAAAACCAAATTCGAAGAAAATAATACTTCACGGGCATCGCCTTTAGACAGCTTTACCCCCTGCTTTTTTACATCGTGATAGAATGTATCCACAGTAAAGCTGGCCTGTTTTGTTGAGAGATATTCTTCAATTACAAATGCGGGATTTGAATTCATTCTATCTATAATATACTATTAATTTCAATAATTTTCCACATTATAAAGAATAACTAGACACCCAATGTTCAGGATGATATATTTTTTTCATGGAATTAACATTTTTAGGCACAGGTACCAGTCATGGAGTTCCAGTTATTGGCTGCGATTGTCCTGTCTGCACTTCTACTAATTCAAAAGATAAAAGATACCGAAGTTCTGTTTATATTACCGCAGATGATAATAAAAAATTTATTGTTGATACAACTCCGGAATTTAGAATTCAGTGCCTGGAACATTCCATTTCCCATTTAGATGCCGTTTTTATTACTCACAGTCATGCAGATCATCTGCACGGCATAGATGATTTACGTATTTTTTCAAGCGTACAGTCTAAAGAAATTCAGGAAAAAATGAAAAAAAAGGGGAAAGAACAGAAACCGCCTTTACCAGTTTATACAAACGCCAAATGCTGCAATGACTTACGGTTCCGCCTTCCATATATATTTAAGCCAGTAAAAGAGGGAGGAGGTCATGCAAATATAGATTTAATTGCTGCAGAAACTACATTTTCTTTTGGAACAACAACCATCACTCCCATTCCCATGCTCCACGGCCATTTAGAAACTACAGGCTGGCTTTTTTCAACTAAAGACAGCAATCAAAAAATAAACTCGGTAGCATATCTTACAGACTGCAGTTATATAAGCGAAGATTCTTTTAAACTGATTAAAAATAACTGCGGAAATCTAAAACATCTTATTATAGACAGTTTACGTGTAGAACCACATTCTACCCACTTTAATTTTTTGCAGTCCATGGAAGCTGCAGAAAAAATAGGTTGCGCAGAGCAAATCTGGTTTACACACCTTACTCATCATCATTCACACACAGAAGTACAAAAATATATAGATGAAAATATTTCTAAGTTCCCAAAATTACAAAAGGCAAAAAGTGTGTCACCTGCTTATGATAATTTAACAATCCACATCTAAATACAAGGCAAAGGCTAACACCAAAATCCTCAGGTTAAAAAAAAAATACCCGTGATGCAAAAATCACGGGTTTTAACAGTTCATTACAAAAACTAGTTCTGTGCAGCTTCTGTCTTTGGAACTCTTACTTTCTTTTCAATGAATCCACGGCTAAGGCAGCTTGAACAAATTTTAAGAGTTCTTACTTCTCCATTAGGAAGAGAAGCCTTAACGCTATGAAGATTTGGTCTCCATGTTCTGCGAGTATGATTGTAAGATTTACTTACTTTATTTCCTGACATAACGCCTTTTCCACAAACATCACACATTCTAGACATTTTCTTTATCCTTC
>JAKSTH010000175.1 GCA_024402655.1 Treponema sp.
CCGGATTTGATGACCATGGAACAATTTTTGTAGTAATAAAAACTTCTTCCCGTTTACAGATTCCGTCTTTCACAGCCCTTGCTAGTCCGTTTCCAACTTCCTTTTCGTTTCCGTAATATTTTGCAGTATCGATTAATCGGTAGCCGTCTTTAAGAGCCGAATAAACTGCGTTTTCACAAACCTGTCCAGTTAATGTCCATGTTCCTAAACCTAAGACTGGCATTTCATAACCCGAGTTAAGCTTTACAGTTTTTTCCAAAGCAAAAATATTTGTAATCATAAATGCTGCCAAAAACAATGAAATTATTTTTTTCATATATATCTTTATTTTTATTCCCAGTCCTTCATCCAATCATATAAAGTTTCTTTTCTATCCAGTGTTTTGATTTCTGCCATTTCTTCTTCTGTCAGATTAAAATCAAAAATCTCAAGATTCTGTTTCATTCGCTCAGGATTTCTGGATTTTGGAATAGCTGCGATTTCATTCTGAATTAAAAATCTCAACGCAACCTGATTTGCGGTTTTCCCATATTTTTCACCAATTTTTACAAGAACTGGCTCTTCTGAAACCTTTATATTTCCGCCACCAAATGGAGCCCAAGCTTCAGTCTGAATATTTTTCGACTTCAAATATTCCTTCAGTTCCAGTTCAGGATAATAAACATGAGACTCAATCTGATTTACAGCAGGAATTACAGAACAATTTTCCAGAATCGGTTTCAACTTTCTTTCATTAAAACTTGAAACGCCGATTGCTCTTGCCTTTCCTTCCCTATAAGCTTCTTCCAAAGCCTTATACATTTCTACAGCTTCAGGGTAAGGCTCATGAATCAAAAGCAAATCCACATAATCAAGGCCAAGATTTTTAAGGGAATCCTCAATAGCTGCCTTTGCCTTAGAATAACTGTTACAAGGCTCATTTAGTTTTGTGGTAATAAAAAGTTCACTCCGGTTCAATCCGCATTTTCTAATTGCTTCACCAACTTCTGCTTCATTTCCATACATTCTGGCTGTATCAATCATTCTGTACCCAACTGAAATCGCAGAAAGAATCACATCAATTCCTTCTTTTCCTTTCAAGCCAACAGTTCCAAATCCGATTGCGGGCATTTTTACACCATTATTCAAAACAAAATAGTTATCCATACAGTAAACCTCTTTATTTAAAATCTCTATTAAACTCTTCCCATCTTCTTGGCAAATTTTTTCAATTCTTCCGAAATATGAATTGTCTGTGGACAAACCTTTTCGCAGGATTTACAGCCAATACAACATTCAGGCTGTTTGTCTTTATCAATTGCGGCCAGTGCCATTGGAGCAATAAAATCACCAGAACCTGCAATAATAGCTTCGTTGTAAAGCTTAATAAGTCCCGGAATATCAAGCTGTTTTGGACACTTAGAAACACAGTAATGACAGCCTGTACAAGGAACTGTATTTTTACTGATCATGTCATCTGCAATTCCAAGAATCAGCTTCATTTCAGCGTCATTCAAAGGTTTGTTTTCTTCGTAAGTTTTGATATTGGCAACAAGCTGTTCCATGTTAGACATGCCAGATAAAGTTACCTTTACACTTGGGAAGCTCTGCAAAAAGCGGAAAGCCCAGGCAGGAACATCTTCATCAGGACGGGCTGCCTTAAGTTTTGCAGTTGCATCATCTGAAAGTTTTGCCAGTTGACCACCACGAACAGGTTCCATTACCCAGACAGTAATATTCCATTTATCCAGAAGTTCAACCTTACCTTTTGCATCCTGGAATTTGTAATCAAAATAGTTCAATTCAATCTGACCAAATTCCATATCTTTGCCGTAAGCGTTCAAAAACTTTGTCATGCAGTCAATATCGCCGTGAGCAGAAAATCCCAAATGCTTAATGCGGCCGTTTTTCTTCTGTTCAATTAAGTAATCATAAATGCCGTATTTTGGGTCAAGATATGCATCCACATTCATTTCGCAGACATTGTGGAACATATAAAAATCAAAATATTCCACCTGACATTTTTTGAGCTGATCTTCAAAAATTTCCTTCACCTTCCCCCAGTTAGAAGCATCGTAACCTGGGAATTTTGAAGCAAGATAAAAACTTGAGCGGTCGTAATTCTTCAAAAGTTCACCCACAACCAGTTCAGACTGACCACCGTGATATCCGTATGCTGTATCATAATAATTGATTCCATGCTCCATACAGTAAGCAATCATCTTTTTTGAAGTTTCCACATCAATCTGATTGTCCTGTCCATTTAAGACCGGAAGGCGCATATTTCCCATACCAAGTGCCGAAAGTTTTTTTCCGTTAAAATCACTGTAAATCATTTTTTCCTCTATATTTCTTATAATCCAATCTTTTTAATCCACTTTTTAATGTCAGCCTTTTCGCCATGTGCCTGACTCAAACCTTCTTTTACCTTTTTAGAAGAGCTCAAATCTCCAATAGCCTTCAAGGTTTCCTTATTTCCTGTAGACCAGTATGTGCAGAATGGAACCACAGTTTTTCCGGCAAGATTTTTCTGTTCGCTTAAAAGCCAGGTTTCTACAGGATTTGCAACATAATCATTCCACACAGGAGTGCCAGCAAAAATTGTGTCATATTTAGAAAGATCTGGCACAGATTTGATTTTTCTAGGAGTGTTATTTTTTCTGTCAGCTTTAGATTCATCACTGCATTTTGTACCATTCAAAGAATAAGGATTTACCAGCTGCAGTTCAAAAATATCGCTGCCAGTTTCTTCTGCAATCCGTTCTGCCATTGCTTTTGTAGTTCCAGTAAGGCTGTAGAAAACCACAAGCGATTTTGCATTTGCAAAGTTCAATATTGAAATTAAGAATAAAATTGAAATGAATATTTTTTTCATATATATCTTTATTTTTATTCCCAGTCCTTCATCCAATCATATAAAGTTTCTTTTCTATCCAGTGTTTTGATTTCTGCCATTTCTTCTTCTGTCAGATTAAAATCAAAAATCTCAAGATTCTGTTTCATTCGCTCAGGATTTCTGGATTTTGGAATAGCTGCGATTTCATTCTGAATTAAAAATCTCAACGCAACCTGATTTGCGGTTTTCCCATATTTTTCACCAATTTTTACAAGAACTGGCTCTTCTGAAACCTTTATATTTCCGCCACCAAATGGAGCCCAAGCTTCAGTCTGAATATTTTTCGACTTCAAATATTCCTTCAGTTCCAGTTCAGGATAATAAACATGAGATTCAATCTGATTTACAGCAGGAATAACAGAACAATTTTCCAGAATCGGCTTTAATTTTCTTTCATTAAAACTTGAAATCCCAATTGCTCTCGCTTTTCCATCTTTGTAAGCTTCTTCCAAAGCTCTGTACATTTCTACAGATTCAGCATAAGGCTCGTGAATCAAAAGCAAATCCACATAATCAAGACCAAGATTTTTAAGGGAATCTTCAATAGCTGCCTTTGCTTTTATATAACTATTGCAAGGCTCATTCAATTTTGTGGTAATAAAAAGTTTCTCTCGACTGATTCCGCATTTTCTGATTGCTTCACC
>JAKSTH010000176.1 GCA_024402655.1 Treponema sp.
ATTCCATTTGAAAATGTAGCTGAAATTGCAAAATTGCAGGAAGAAAATTCAAAAGCAATGTTAGAATCTTCTTCAGAAGATTTTGAAAAAGATTTCATGAGCCTGTTCAATGATTACGGACTTAAGAATTCAGATAAAAATCAATATCTGGTTCTTCAGGCTGATAACAAAAAAGATGTAATTATTTTTACAAAATATTACAACAACAGTTCTGTAGGTGCTATTAATTATACTTCGTTATATGATAAAAAAACTTCAAACATTAACGATGTACATCGCTCTCCAGATAATTCCTGGGCTTACACAAATACTGATAATGCTGCAACTGCTGCATATAAAACTGCTACACAGAAAAAAATTGCACCTAGAGTTATTCCATGGTCATGGTATGAAAGCTACGATTATGAATTGAAAAACTGCCGAATTATTACAAACAAAACAGTTTCTTATGTTACAACAACAACTTCTACAACAGTAAAACTTGATGGAAAAAACATATACTTAAATGGTGTTCATTACACAATTATGGATCCTTCTGAAGTATTAGTTCTTAATTACTGGGAAGACATGTAGTGTATACTTTCCAACCTCAAAAAAAGCGCAGCAAGTTTAGAATTAAGCTTGGCTGCCTTTTTTATACCCTTAAAAGGTATTTTTACTGGATAAAATTTTCTACTCATTTTGCCAAAATACCTGCCTGCTACAAAACTAAAGAAGGTCTTGATTTTACAAAAATTAAACAGGATTTTCCTTACGAAGTTTTTTATCATTCCACTCCGTTGTACAGAAATCTTTCTAAAGAAGATATGGAATTGCAGGATGGAAAAGTAAACAATCTTTTAATAGCTCACAAAAAAATCAGCGGAGTTGTTATAAAACCTGGGGAAATTTTTTCTTATTGGAAATTAATTGGAAACCCAACAGCTTTCCGGGGCTATAAAAAAGGAATGGTTTTACATAACGGTAAGCCAGAAAGTGGAATTGGAGGTGGTTTATGCGCCATTTCTAATTTGATTTACTGGATAATTTTACACAGCCCATTGTCGGTAAAAGAGCGATGGCGACATAGTTACGATGTTTTTCCAGATTCAAACAGAACTTTGCCTTTTGGAAGCGGTGCTACCTGTGTTTATAATTACCGGGATTTAATGTTTTTAAATGAAACAAAAGATGATTATATTCTTTTAATTTCAATAGAAAATAACATAATGCAGGGACAACTTTTATGTTCTTCACCAGTAAAAACAAAATATGAAGTTTACGAAAAAGACGCCAGTATAACAATGGAAGGTCCTGGCATTTATGTAAGACACAACAGCCTTTGGCGAAAAACATATTTAAAAAATGAAAATGGAGATGAGGTTTTACAAGATGATGTTTTGATAACTGAAAATCATGCATTAATGATGTATAACCCAATGCTTTCTTATGACAAAAACAATTAATAAAAATCGTTTATTCAACATAATTTTTGTTTCACTAATTGCAATTCTAGTTTTTGCAGTGCGACTTTATATGCTTTTAAAATCAAAACATCCAACAGGCTTAGACGGGTATTTTTATGCATTGCAGGCAAAATCTTTAATAGTAAATGGATCATTAGAAAATCCTGATCATGAATTAGGATATTTTTTCTGCGGACTTTTCAGCTGGCTTTGTAATGATGCAATTTTAGGTTGTAAAATATGGGCCGCACTTTCTTCCTCCCTTATTTCTGTTAACATTTATATACTACTTAAGAATATTTCTAAAGATAAAACTTATATTCCAATAGCTGGACTCTTAATTTCTGCCAGTTGTGTCAGTTTAACCTTATTTAATATCAATTTTATAAATAATCAGACAGGTTTAGTATTTTTCTTAAGTTACTGCACTGCCCTTATTTCTTTTTTAAAGAAACAGTTTTTAACAAATAAACAAAAAATCTTTTCTCTAATTTTGTGCATATTTCTTTTAGTTTGCAGTGCATTATGTCATCTTGTTTCTGCAGCATATGCCTTTATTTTCACCGCAGTTTTATTTATAAGAAAAATGAAATTAAAAAATAAGGTGATTTTAATTGCTGTTTCCTTAGTTCTTGGACTCCTTTTATTTTTTAATCAACTTCCACGCTTTGCTTCCGTTTTTAATTTTGGTCCTGTACTTCCAATATTTTCAAAACAAATGTGTATGCTTGCAGGTTATCCTGTTTGTATTGAAATCACTTCTTATTTTATTACAACTTGGATTCTTGCGATTTTTTATTGCTGTATATCAAAAAAATTCGACTTTCTAGTTTTATTAGTTCCTGTTTTATTTTTCCCTTTCTGGAAACTTGATATTCTTGATATGGGTTACAGAATGCTTTTAAATGCAGTTCCTTGTGCAATTGTTTTAAATCTATATTTTCTTGATAAACTGTTAAATACATATTCAAATTCTCTTATTTATAAAAATGTTTTTGGTGTTATTTTCATTATTAATTTTGCAGCATTATTCAGCACTCCAAAATTATATAATCCAAGAAAAGATCCACCATTTGATTATTACAAAACAGTAGTTGAACAAATTAATTTAGATGATGATTCGTTACTTATTGCCCATTTGCCTATAAATCATGTTTATACATACTATTGCAATTTACGGGATGGACTTAATTACGAAGCTGATTTTTATGTTCCAGAAGGAAAAACCTGGCGCCTGGCATACGGTACAAACGCAGATTATTTAAAGCAATTCTTTGGTGAATTTGAAGAAGATGAATTATGTGATTTAATAAAACAACTTAGCCCAGAATACACATTAATTCGTGAAGATTTATGGCAGCGCTACTTAAAATATGAAGAAGATGAAATTGTAGATTCCCTGATGAATTTTTACAATCCACATACATATAGACCAAAATTTATTAGAAAATAAACAATAAAAAAAATAACCGTCAATTCTCCATGTTTTATTCTCTCCCTTTTATGCTGAAACTGAAAATGACTGGGAAAAACTTTTCCCTTGGAATATTGAAATTACTCCATATAAAATTCGTGGAGAATGGATTTAAATTGTGGTATAATTATGTAAACGTTAATTTAATTTGCGGATACTTATATATTATAAGGAATACACTATGAAAAAACTAATTATTATTTTTACTTCAGTTTGTTTATCGCTGTTTGCATTCAGCTCTTGCGAAGCTGCATCAAATCCTTCAAAAAACAATGCACCTGTTATTAAAGATGGAACAAAATTCAAAATCACATATGTGGTAGATTCTGCATATTTTACGTTGCCAGAAGATGCACCGAAATATCACATCTATGGAACTGACACAACGCTTCCTGTACCTGTTGAAAAAAACAGTCTTCCAAACTTAATGAAGGCAAAATTCTGGTCTGACGGTACAAAAGACGGAATTACTGTTCTAGGCGGCAGAGATTACACATCTGATATTACAGTTGAATATAAATTTTCTTTCGATGAAGAAAAATGTGCCGACGGATATATTATGATTAATGGGGAATGTAAACAAAACATA
>JAKSTH010000177.1 GCA_024402655.1 Treponema sp.
TGATGGGTAACATGGACGATATGCTTGATGCTTTAAACGTTTACGCAAAAGAAGAGCAGCTTGCAGCCGATGTTACAAACTTGGAAAGCTAATAAATATATTTAGAATTTTAAAAGTATTCATATAAAAAAAGTATTCTTACCCTAGGAAAGAGTTTATTTAAACAAGTAAAAAAAATTTCTCTATTATAGTTATTGTTGTATAATTAAAACGCAGTCAGATGAATAGCATAGGAGTACTTTATGAATAGTATCAAAGTTCGGATTTCTGTAGCAGCACTTTTTGTAATGATTCTATCTAATGTTGTTATTGGAATTCTTTCAAGCAACACTTCAAAGAAAAGTCTTGAAAAACAGATGGAATTAGCACTTGCTGAATCGGTACATGCAACAGCAGAAGCTATTTTTGCTAAAAACGAAAAAGAGTATAAAATGCTGGAAACTCTGGCAGCTCTTCCTCAGATTCGTGACCCACAGATTTCTCTTTTAGATAAGACACACACAATTTACGGTGCCATGTCTTTAGATAAAGACTACATTGATGTTTGTATTACAGACAGCGAAGGTTCCTGCTGGATTAACAACGGACAGAAAGTATTACCTTTTGGAGACCGAGACTATTTCCAGGTTCCATACAAAACAGGTTCCCGTTATGTAACAGACCCATTCATAAACCGTGTTACAGATGCAATGGCTGTTTTCTACGGTGTTCCTGTTTATGACGTAAATGGCAAACTGGACAATGTAATTTTCTGTTGTGAAGACGGATTTAAACTCAGTGACATTACATCTGACCACAAAGCCGGAAATAACAGAGCTTCATACTTAATCAGTTTAAGAACCGGACTTACAATTGCATCAGAAGAACACGAACTTGTTGCAGACCAGAATCTTTTTGACATGGCCGCAGAAACTAACAATAAAGAATACATTGCCTGCATGAATGCAATTAGAAACGGAGACACAAATATTTCTAAATATACATCCAATGGTGAAAAATACATTTGTGCATACGAAAGAATAAAAAATACTGACTGGATGGCAGTAAACACAGTACCTTACAGCGACTTCCAGTCTGACATTTCTGCAATGGCTACTAAAGTTGCAATTTATGTAGCAATCTTTACTTTGCTTTCGGTTCTTGTTGTAGCCTTTGTTGTTACATTCTCAATTAAACCTTTGGACAATGTAAAAAAAGCAATTAACGAAATTGCAACAGGAAATGCCGACCTTACAAAACGAATCACATCTGCTTCAAAAGACGAAGTTGGAGCCGTAGTAAATGGATTCAATCAATTCGAAGATAAACTTCACGGAATTATTTCTGATATTAAAAATTCAAAAGAAGCACTTACAACTGTTGGTGCACAAATGAATTCCAATGCAAAAGAAACAACAGAATCTATTACTGCAGTTTATACAAACATTGAAAACATGAAAGATCAGATTCTTACTCAGGCAGACAGTGTTAATCTTACAGCTACAGCAGTTACCGAAATTTCTTCAAACATTGAATCTCTGGAAAGAATGATTGAAACACAGGCATCTGGCGTTTCACAGGCTTCTTCTGCAGTTGAACAGATGATTGGAAACATTTCTTCTGTTAATAATTCAGTTGAACAAATGGCTGTTTCTTTCGATTCACTTTTGAATAACGCAAATAGTGGTGTTACAAAACAGGAAATTGTAAGTAAAAAGATTAAAGAAATTGAAAATCAGTCTGAAGCATTGCAGGATGCAAACCATGTTATTTCAAAAATTGCATCTCAAACAAACCTTCTGGCTATGAACGCCGCAATTGAAGCTGCCCATGCAGGAGATGCAGGTCGCGGTTTCTCTGTAGTTGCCGATGAAATTAAAAAACTTTCAGATACATCTGCAAGAGAATCTAATAAAATTTCTGAACAGCTTGATCAAATTATTCTGTCTATTACAGAAGTAGTTCAGGCATCTGGAGAATCAACAGATACATTCAAGCAGCTTACAAACCTTATTGATTCTACAAATGAAATTGTAAGACAGATTAAATATGCAATGGATGAACAGAATTCTGGATCTAAACAGATTAGTGAAGCCCTTCATGTAATGAATGATAATACAGCCGAAGTAAAACAGGCCAGCCACGAAATGTCTATTGGAAACCAGTCAATTCTTTCTGAAATCCAGAATCTTCAGAATGCTACAAATCTTATGAAGTCCAGCATGGAACAGATTGTAAACAGTGCTAATTTAATTAATAAAACTGGTCAGGAAATGAGACTTATTGCTCCACAAATGCAGATTTCTATTGATGACATTAGTGCTCAAATTGATAAATTTAAAGTATGACAATCAGAGAATTTAGCAAACAGTATATAAATGAACTAAGCAGTCTTTCACCAAGTCCTTCTCTAGATGTGCAGGTTTTGGTGGAAGCAGCCTTAGGATTGTCTAAAACACAAATACTATTGCATTATGACCAGGAAATTGAACAAGAAAAGCTTTCCTGGTTAAAAGATGCAATCCAAAAAAGAAAAACAGGCCTGCCCATAGCTTATATTACAGGTCATAAAGAGTTTTTTGGTTATGATTTTCTTGTAAGTCCCGCAGTTTTAATTCCAAAACCCGATACAGAAATTCTTGTAGAAAAAGCCCTGGACATAATCCTGGAAAAAATGGATGCCCGCCCAGATTCCCTTCTTACAATCTGCGACATGTGTACAGGAAGCGGCTGCATTGGAATTGCAGTAATGAAAAATCTTATAGAAACACAGCACATCCCTTTTGATCGCCTGCCAAAAATTACCATGGTAGATATAAGCCCTGCAGCACTGGAAATAGCAGAAAAAAATGCAGAAAAACTTATTGGTCAGGAACATCCACAGGCAAAATCTCTATTCCGCTTTACCCGTTCCAATCTTTTTGAACAGGTTCCATGGCGGTTTGATGTAATTCTTACAAATCCGCCATATATTCCTCACACAATGGTAAATGAACTTTTAAAAGACGGAAGAAGTGAACCTCGCCTTGCTTTAGACGGCGACATTACAGAAACCGGGGACAGAGCAACAATAAATGGCTATGAATTGGACGATGGTCTTACCATTATCAAAAACCTGATTCCACAGATAAAAGAACATTTAAACCCAAAGGGGACAGTTCTTATGGAAACAGGAGAATACAATGCCGAAGCCACAGCCGCCTGGGCAAAAAATTGGGCCTTCAAAACCCAGATTTATCCAGATTTAGAAGGCCAGCTGCGAGTTGTGGAATTTAAATAGAAAAGTGTGTCCCCGTAAATTATAATTTACACTTTAAATAAGCGGGGTAAAATCTTTTTTAATATTTTACCATATCCTGAAGATCATCTATAATATCAAAAGTTTTATTGTTATAAAATATTATGGCTTTTTCAAAAGTTTTGGTCTTATAATTAAGCTTTATAAAAGTTTTAGACTCATCAGCTTCTGAAGAACAAAAAGCCCAATCATATAACCCATCAAAATAATCTTTTGACT
>JAKSTH010000178.1 GCA_024402655.1 Treponema sp.
TAATATTTCTTCTTTCTTCAAAAAGAATACGCATAGTTTCCGCATTATCATATGGAATAAGTGGAGCTTTTGCATTTCCTTCGTTTGTACGGTTCCAGCCCGGATGTACACAAAGAATATTTATATTTTTATCTTCTTTAAATGTATTTTGCAAAGTCTTTGTTGCCATATTCAGGGCAGCCTTTAATACAGACTCTGTGTTTCCAATATCTGCGCACAAAAGCAAAACCAAGAAATAGTGCTAAAAGTTGTATAAATCTATTATGAAATGCAGATTAAAATAATAAAAATATGGAACATACTTGCATTCCCATTTATAATGTAAAACAGGAGTTTTTTATGCGTTTAATATTCGTAAGACATGGAGATCCAGATTATGCAAATGACAATCTTACTGAAAAGGGGAAAAGAGAAGTAGCCCTCTTAACCCCAAGAATTTGCGCATGGAACAATATAACCGCCTTTTATTCTTCACCTATGGGACGGGCAAAGGCAACAGGTGCTCCCGCTTTGGAAAAACTGGGGCGGGAAGCTGAAGTTTTCCCATGGCTTCAGGAATTTCATCACAGAACTGCATATCCAAAAGGTTTCTTTAAAAAAGAACTGGCTGGTAAAGATACAATGTGCTGGGACCTGCTGCCAGAAATCTATTATGATGATAAAAAATATTTCGACAAAGATTTATGGACATCATCACGCCTTATGAAAAAAGGTGAAATCAAAAAACATTATAAACAAGTGTGTGACGGAATAGATTCTCTTCTTGCAAAATATGGATATAATAGAAACAAGAAAGGTTTTTATAATGTTGTAAATCAAAAAGAAAATCCTAATTTTGAACCACGCTACAGTGGAGCTTCTAAAGGCGGTATTGGTGGTGATGTAAGTGAAAAATACCAGCTTGTGTCGGAAAAAAATCTGGAAGAAAATTGTACTCTTGTTTTTTTCTGTCATTTAGGGGTAATGTTTACAATAATTGCCCATCTTACGGGGCTTTCTCCAATGCAGTTGTGGCAAAGTTTTTATGTTGCACCAACTTCAATTACAGTTGTAAATACAGAAGAAAGGATTCGCGGGCAGGCAGTTTTTAGAGTTGAACGTTTGGGAGATACAAATCATCTTACAAATGGTGGAGAACCAATCAGTTCAAGCGGATATTTCTGCGATGTACTGCATGAATAAAAAATAGTAAAAATTAAAACGGTAAGGACAAAAAAGTGAGCAAGAAACAAGATCGAAGAATCAAAAGATTTAAAAGAAAAGCAGTATGGCCAAGAGTAATTGGTATGATTTTTACAGATACCATTTTGTTAGGATGTGCCATCTATTTAAGTTATCTTGCCATAATCGGATTATATGATTCTGCTGTTTTGGATAACATGAACGAGTGTAATTCGGTAGTTCGAATTGTAAACAATGAATGGACCGGAACTCAAACTAAAGAATTTGATGAACGGATAAAAAATAGTCTGGAATTTCTTTCTTCTGTAAATGAATTATATCTTGTAAATCCAGATTTAGAAATTCTTGCTGCTTATGGAGAAAGTAATCCAAACTTTGAAGAAATTTTTTACGAAAATCAGTTAAGAAACCTGGGGTCAGATACTGTTCTTACAAGAAGTACTTATGAGCTGGAAGAAAGAGGTGATTACTCTATTGGTTTTACAGACAAAGATTCTGCAGATCAGCTTTCCAGCAGAATTTCGGACGCATTAAGTTTTAGTTCTTTTGACACAAACCTTCCATCTTTAAATTATAACAGACTGCCTTATCTGCATTTTTCTAACTGGACTATTCATAAAACAAATAATCCACTGGTATATGCCTGCATAAAATCAAAACTGGTTATAACAAACTTTCACCGTAATTTTGCAAGTTTTCTTGTTGTTATGCTTGTAATATTATTCCTGTTCTGTTTTATATATGAAATTATTCGTCTTGTTTCATATGTTATTGGTGCACATCAAATTGACAGTTTTATGACAACTGATTTTATTACTGGTGGAAAAAACAGAGAATATTTTGTCCGTGTTGCAAAAAAGAGAATTAAAAGAAATAAACTTTCTTATGCAGTAGTTCAGCTTAGAGTAGAAAAATATAGAAACTATTGTATTTCTTATGGTGTGAAAACAGGTGAAAGCCTTTTGGAACATGTTAGTTTAAGACTGGAACATCTTGTTTCTAAAAAAGAACTTTCTGCTCATGTTGAAAAATCTGACTTTGCACTTTTGTTGGCTTACGAAACAGAAGAAGATTTACTTAAAAGAATAAATAAAATTTTTGAAATCTTAATCGACATAAATACGTCACAGCATCTGGCTTTTGCAGCTGGTATAAAAAAAGTGGAATCTCGTACAGATGATGTTAATAATCTTCTTACAGAAGCAGCCCTTGCTCTTAGAGAAGTAGACGGAAAAGTTTCTGGAATTGCCTGGTTCAACGATAAGATGAAAGAAAGTCAGATTTGGGAACGCCGCATAGAAGATGATATGGAAAAAGCTTTGGAAAATCATGAATTCCAGCTTTACTTGCAGCCAAAATATGCAACAAAAAAGGAAACACTTGCTGCGGCAGAAGCTTTGGTTCGCTGGATTCACCCTGAATTAGGTTTTATTTCTCCAGCAAAGTTTATTCCTATTTTTGAAACAAATGGATTCATTCTTAAACTGGACGATTATATGCTTAATGCTGTAGCTCAGCGTCAGGCAACCTGGATGAAACAAGGAAAACAATTGGTGCCAATTTCTGTAAATGTTTCTCGGGCTCATTTTACAAGAGAAGACCTTGCAGACCATATTTGCGGCATTGTTGATAAATATAATGTTCCTCACGAATATATTGAATTGGAATTAACAGAAAGTGCCTTCTTTGATGATAAATCGGTACTTTTAAATACAGTAAAAAAACTTAAGGAATATGGCTTTGCCGTTTCTATGGACGACTTTGGTGCTGGTTATTCTTCCCTTAATTCTTTAAAAGAACTTCCTTTGGATGTTATTAAGCTCGATGCCCAGTTCTTCCGTGAAATTGATGATATAGAAAGAGCAAATCTTATTGTTGGAGACACTATTTGTCTTGCTAAAAAACTTGGCATGCAGATTGTTGCAGAAGGAATTGAAACTCGTGAACAGGTAGATTTTCTTGCAAACCAGGATTGCGATTTGATTCAAGGTTTCTATTTTGCAAAACCGCTGCCTGTAAATGAATTTGAACAGAGGGCTTATCCATCTACTTCGGCTTCTTCATAACATATCAATTGATTTAATGCTAATTGATGGTAGAATAATAATGTTATGTTTATTAATGAGACCGACTACATTAAACAGAATGAAGACAGAATCAACAAGTTTGCAGCCAGAGCTTTTTCTTATGTTTGCATAATCCCTTGTATCATTTTAGTACTTGTTATTCTTGGCTATTTTAATTTTCCAATGCCTCTTGCAATTTTTCAGGCTGTTTTTTCTGTAGTTTGTGC
>JAKSTH010000179.1 GCA_024402655.1 Treponema sp.
AGTACCGGCAATAAGCATAAATGGAGAACGTACACACATATGAATAAGCATGCGGAATACATTCTGAATCATATTAACATCTGTAGTAAGACGAGTTACAAGAGAAGCAGTACTGAATTTGTCGATATTACTAAAAGAAAATCCCTGAATTTTGTGATAGAGATTTTTTCGCAAGTTATAAGCAAATCCCTGAGCAGCCACAGTAGAAAAACGAGTGCCCAGTACACCAAAACAAAGTGAAATACAGGCCATTGCAACCATAAGAAGCCCTGTTTTTGTAACATAGCCTAAATCGTGATTCGCAATTCCAACATCAATAATCTTGGCCATAACAAACGGAATAATAACTTCCATTACAACTTCGCCAATCATTACAATTGGAGAGAAAGCCGCATTAATAAAATACTTTTTCTCCAACCCACTAAAAAGCTTTTTAATATTAGACATAATCCTAAATTTAATAAAAAAATCATGATAATTTCAAGACAAAAAAGTAATTTTTTAGAAAATAACAATTTATTAAGATTTGAAAAGTTAAATAAAAAAAGAGGATACAATATGCACCCTCTTTTCATTCAGACTTTATTGAAAGAATCTAAATTATTTATTAACAAGTTTTCCATGAATTATCTGCATATCAGTACCAGGTACTTCAACACCATGCAACTTTTACTTACAATTATATTTTTTTTCAGAATATTCTTTGATATTTGTTTGTATATATGGAATATCAACAATTGACTCTAATTCTTTTTTAGAACAATTAATCAAATTGTCCTTACAGATAAAGTTTGCAGTAGCAAGTACAGCATTATCTTCACCTTTAATAAAAGTAACCATTATAGGATAGGAACTTTCAAAAATATAAATAAGACTTATATTATCTTTTAATTCAGCACAATCAAAAATAACAGTATTTTGAAAAATAGCATTTATTACCGTCTGAGTTGAATCCATTCCAAATAAAGCAAAAGCAATAGAATATAATTTCATTGGTGAAAAATACTCTTTTACACTTTCGCTAACATCAGATTCAGAAAGCATCATTTCTAAAATATCATCAAATGAAATAGAAAACTCATAACAATTCACTATTTTTGATTTGATAAAATTCTGTTCATTCTCATTATAATAATCCATTACAGAAGAACCAGATCCAGCATGTATTTCTAACAAATCTTGAGAACTAGAAATTCTAAATAAAGAATCAGCAATTTCAATTCCTTTTTCATATACCTGTCCATATGAATAAACAGAGATAGTAAGAAAAAAGAGAAAAGTAAAAATAATTTGTTTAATGTTTTTCATAAATTAATTTCCAAATTTTATATTCTTTCAAATCTTCCAATTTTGAACAGCCTAAATTTTATTTATCTGCAACTTCTTTTTGTTTTTTGCTTCAGCTCGTTTTTCTTTTACTTCCTGCTTTATTTTGTTTTTTTTACGTAATTCAACAACTGCATAATCAGGATTATCAGAATCACACATTTCAATTATTTCTTTTTTTGATTTATGCTTAAATATTCTATTTGTCCAATGAATACTCTTTGACATTTTTTTCCCTGTTCTCTTTTAATCATACTGATTTTTTTTTATTTATGATAAATCAAACGATTTATATCCCATATTTTATATATTGTTTTGAAAAGAATGAAAAAGATTTTCATTTCTTTTTTTAGAAAACAAACCTTTACAGTTAAAAACCAATTTAATTTCCATATCTTCTATATAAAACTGAAAATACGGAGGTTTTGCAAATATATTTCTTTCTGCAATGCAATTTGAAATATTTTCAAAATTAGAATATTTTCTTTTAAAACCTTTTATACATTCCTCAAAGGATATTTCAAATCCATCCGTAAAAATAATACTTTTTTCACTTAGATTTTTTATTGAATTGTAATTATATATTTTCATACTACGTTTCCATGAACCAGTGGCGAGTCCACATAATATGTGCCATTGCTTATTCTATCACTTCAATAACATCTCTATCTGTTATGGAAATACTTTTTATTTTCTGTAAAACAGATTCCATGTTATTTCTAATTCCTTATCTGAAAACAGCTCCCCGATTTTATAAGTCATATTATTTCTTGATTCAAATAAACCAATTTCATATTTATTTGTTTCTTTATTCTTATTTATTTCCCATTTAAGATTTATTTTATAAAGATTTTGAATTTCATCATTGATTTCTTCATTTATATTAAACGTCCATGTTATTTTCTTGTCATTTTGAGTAGGATTTTCAATTAATTTTTTATGAACAGTTTCATTGATAAAATAATATTCTTCAATAAATTGTATTTCTCTTTTATAGTCTGGACTAAAAGCTCTCCAATAGGCTTTCGTATATTTATAAATTTCATTTTTTTCGTTTCTATAAACGCAAATTTCATAACCAGATAAATCATAAACCTGATCAAATTCTTCTTTTTGTGATTTTCCAGAATTGTTTATCTCTGATAGTACTATTGATTGGAAACTTGGATTAATTAATAAACTATATAAGTCATAATCGATAATTCCATTTTGTTCATAACCAATTATTCTTTGCAATTCTTTTACAGATTTTTCTGTAACTGGGCCATACCAGCCATCAATTTCTTTTTTGGGTAAAAGACTACATTTATTTAATGCAATTTGAACTTGTTCAACTATTTTACCATTCATTCTGGGAGTAGATATTTTTATATTATTAAATTCCACACCATAACAAAACAGCTGAAAAGAAACTAAAAATAAAATTAAAAAAATACTTTTTTTCATTATCAAATAATACCTTAAAAAAATAATTAGATTTATCTTTTAATACCAATATATATTAACATAACAATACCAAGAAGTAATAAATTAAAAAAGTAAAGTAACTTCCAAACAAAAGAATTTTCTTCTACATGATCATAAAAGTTTTCTGAAATAAAAGAAGGAATTACAAAACTAGCAATCCCTGAAATAATAAAATACGGTTTTGCTGGAATGTCTATTCTAAAACAAGCTAAAAGGAAATATATAATTGAAAAATTAACTATAAAAAAACCTGTAAATAATTTTTCATAGGTATGAAAATGCCAATTAAATTTCAACGCAACTTTCCTGCGTTCGCCTGCGGCTCTCTACCGAGTTTCTTGACGCTCGCTTCGCTCCCTAAAACTCGCGCACAGAGCAGTCCCTGCTCTTCAGCGGGAATCTTTTTTCAATTGAACACTGTTAAATAAAAAAAGCCAGCAGCTATTTACTTTCCTGCGTTCGCCTGCGGCTCTTTACCGAGTTTCTTAACGCTCGCTTCGCTCCCTAAAACTCGCGCACAGAGCAGTCCCTGCTCTTTAGCGGAAATCTTTTTTCAATAGAACACTGTTAAATAAAAAAAGCCAGCAGTCCGCTTTTTTTTGACGAAGCTAAAAACTGCTATTCACAGTTTTCTTAACGCTTCTTCAATCTTAGCGTTA
>JAKSTH010000018.1 GCA_024402655.1 Treponema sp.
AATCTTACAATTTTTGTAGAGATTTGTATTATTTTGGTAACTTTGGTTATTTTTTTAGTAACCTTGGTTATTTCTGCGTTTAATGCATTGACCGTTGAGAATTTCTAAAATAAGATATGACCATAACAAAAAGAAATTACAAAAAGAAAACGCTTGAGTTTTCGTTCTAGATATAGAGCGATTGCGATGGATATTGGAGAGTTTTATTTTTAATTTTTTGTGGTTGAAATGTTTGCGCCACCGAGAGTTTATGAAAAAGATGCTGTTATTATTCAAACAGCATCTTTTTTTTTACTTGAAGATCTTTTAAGGTTCTACCTGATATTGCATTAACAGGAAGCTCATTTCCTGAATGTTGGAAACGTTGAATCTTTGGAAAACTATTGAAAAGTCTTTTTTGATTGAAGAAAGACTTGTAATGTATTTATCTGCCAAATCTTTGTAAGAAGTTTTGTCATGGATGTAATCAATAACAATTCCAATCTGTCTATCTGTTAAATTGTAATCTTTTAAGTGAATTACTTCCCCATGTTTTGCTTTTATGATTTCTGAAGCAATAACTGTGTGTGGTAAAAAGCAAGAAAGCTTTACTTTTAAAAGATGGTAAATCCACAAAATGAAAACAAGATAGAAAGTAGACATACCCATACTTAAAGCAAATACACGCCAGCCTTTTGTAATTGTTGTAGATAAGAAAATAAAATGTATAACTACAAATACATAAGCACGTTTATTTCTTTTATTAGCTGAGGCAATAGAAATCTGGTATAAACAAACAGCACCGTAAAAAAGAAAGATACCTAACTGTTCTGTTCCTGTAAGAATAGTTAAGAAACTTTCAATAAGCATAATCCCACATTCTCCAACTAATGATGGTTTAAAAATCTGATAAAAACACCATATTACAGCAGAACCATGAATAATTGGTAAAATAATTCTAGTAAGTCTAACACCTGGTTTGTGTGGTATTAATTCCAGCAGAGAATCTGGGTCTCCATTTGAATACAGACTAATAACAAAGGCTATAATCAAAAAGAAGAAAGCAACAATAGATACAACTCTCTCCGAATTGATCCATTTTTTACTCATAGTAAATAAGTATAAGACATAAAGTGTGAAAAATAAAGAAATAAATAACAGAAATTTATAAGTTTGTTATATTGTTTTGCTGATTGCCATACAGCAGTTTTCTCCATCCATGGCACTGGAAACAATTCCACCTGAATATCCGCTGCCTTCGCCACTTGGGTAAAGTCCTTTTACAGCAGTACATTCAAAACTTTCTTTATCTCTAAGAATGCGCACTGGTGTACTTGTTCTGGTTTCTGGAGCAATCATAAGAGCTGTGTCAGAAATAAAGCCTTTCATGTTTTTGTTGATTTCCAAAAAACCTTCTTTTAAGCGGTAGCTTATGTGTTCAGGAAGCCAGTCGCTTAATTTGCTGGAAACAATTCCCGGTGTATAACTTGTTTTAGGAAGTTCTTCCGATTTTTTGTTATTTATAAAATCTTTTAATAACTGTGCTGGTGCAGCCTGGGAATTACTTTCTTTGCGAGCATCTTCTTCTATTTGTGTTCTGAATAAAAGCCCTGCCAATGCTTTTGTGCCCATTTTTTCAGCTTTCTGCACATATTCGTATGGAATATCTTCTGGTCTGATTTCTACAACAATGGCCGCATTTGACCAGGCAGAATTTCTGGCTGCAGTAGACATGCCGTTTACTACAATCTCATTTGGACCTGTAGCAGAAGGAACAACAAAACCACCAGGGCACATACAGAAAGAATAAACTCCACGGTCTTCAATCTGTGTTGTTACTCTATATTCTGCCGCTCCCAAATTTCCCTGCTGCTTTCCATGATACTGTATGGAATCTATAAGCTGGCGTGGATGTTCTACACGAACTCCTGCGGCAAATGTTTTTGCTTCCAGAGCCTGTGGAACTTGTTTTGCAAGCATGGTGTAAATGTCTGTTGCAGAGTGACCTGTGGCCAAAAGAACAGCTTTTCCCATAAACTGCTTTTCTTCGCCATTGAAGGTGTTTACGGTTTTTAATCCTGTAACCCGGTTGTTTTCAATAATCAGTTCTGTGACTTTTGTATTAAAATGAATTTCTCCACCAAGTTCCAGAATTTTGTCTCTCATGCCGTTTATAACTTTTGGCAATTTGTCTGTACCAATGTGAGGATGAGCATCAGTAAGAATTTTTTCGTCTGCACCAAAAGCTGTGAAAATTTTGAGAATCTTGCTTATATCACCACGCTTGTTAGATCTGGTATAAAGTTTTCCGTCTGAAAAAGTACCTGCACCACCTTCTCCAAAACAATAATTGGAATTTTCATTTACCTGGTCTTTTGTACTGATTAATGCAATATCTTTTCTGCGCTGTGCTGTATTGCAGCCTCGTTCTAAAATAACAGGTTTAATGCCTTTTTCTAAAAGATTCAGGGCTCCAAAAAGACCTGCAGGCCCAGCTCCTACTATAAGCACTGTTTTTTCAGGATCAGCTTTTTTCCATTGTGGAAGTGCATTAGAGTTAGCTTGTGGGGCTTCATTTATATAAACTTTATAACGCAAATGAATTTTTAATTGACCGTGTCTTGCATCAATAGATTTTTTTATAAAAACAGGATAAATAGAATCTGTCTTAGAATTGTACTGGGTAATAGACAGTTTGCTTTTTAATCCGTCGATAATTTTGCTGTTAATAATTTTTTTGTCTTTTTCTTCTTCTGGTTTAATAGTAATAGAAAG
Organism: Treponema sp.; assembly: GCA_024402655.1. Classification (GTDB taxonomy): domain Bacteria; phylum Spirochaetota; class Spirochaetia; order Treponematales; family Treponemataceae; genus Treponema_D. Next base: position 2,755 of record JAKSTH010000018.1, read on the forward strand.
TTCCTGAATCATAAGAAAATTATAAGGATTTGGAAAAAAAATAGAAATAGATTTGACATAATGTTATACTTTTTTTATGAAAAAGATTACAAAAATCTATGTATGTTTATTTTTTATGTTATGTGCTGCACAAACTGTATTTGCTAAAGGTGCACTTAAGTATGTTAGTGTAAGTAACGGTGTTCTTAGAGAAAAGGCTGCAGCCAGTTCTAAAAAGGCATTTGTACTTGAATATGGAACAGCTGTCGAAGTAGTTTCTGAAAAAGATAAATGGACTTTGGTTCAGGTTGATGGCGATGCTTCTAAAAAAGGCTGGATTCCTTCTAATCAGCTTTCGAAGAAAAAGGTTTCTGCTTCAAAAAATGTAACTGCTAATGCCAAAGAAATTGCTCTTGCTGGAAAAGGTTTTTCAAAAAATCTGGAAGAAAATCTTGTAAAGACTTTAAAATTTGATTATTCAAAAGTTGACGCTGTTGAAAAAATCAATATTACAGAAGCTGAAATTCTTGCCTTTATGAAAGAAGGTAAGCTGGCTCAGGGAGAATAGAATGAAAAAATCAGTTGTATTACTTTCCGGCCTTTTAATTTTGGCTTCTTTATCTATGACTTCCTGTTTGACATTGAATATTTTTGAGTTGGATTCTGAAATTAAACAGTTTGACAGAGATGTAAAAATGATTTCCAACACTGTAGAAACTGTAAAAGTAGCTTCACAAGAACTTACTCCAGAAGATGAATATTATCTTGGAAGATCTGCTGCTGCTACAATTATTTCTTCAGATTCTCTTTATAACAATAGTGCAAAAGTAAGATATTTGAATAAGATTTGTGGTGCACTGACTATTTATTCAGAAAAACCATATTTGTATAAAGGTTATAAAGTAGCAATTCTTAACACTTATGATATTAATGCAATTTCTACACCAGCCGGTCATATTTTTATTAGTAAAGGTTTGTTAGATGCTGTTCAGAATGAAGATGAACTGGCAGCTGTAATTGCCCATGAAATTGCTCATATTCAGTTGAATCACAGTTCAGAAGCAATTCGCACAGCAAGAACTGTAAATGCAGTAACAACAACCATGAGCACTATTGATCATTTTTCAAATAAAGATATTTCCGATGAAACTGAAATGTTTTTAGGCATGTCTATGGGTTTTGTACAGGTTCTTATAGAAAAAGGTTTTTCTTCTGAACAGGAACTTGAAGCCGACAAATATGCCCTTACACTTATGAATAATGCAGGATACGATCCAAAAGCCATGGCCAATATGCTTTCTATATTAAAAGACAAGCAGACTGGTTCAACAACTTTTGATAAAACTCATCCTTCACCAAAAACACGTCTTGATCGGGTAAATAAAGAACTTAAAAAACAACCATTTGCAAGTTCTACTTCGACCCCAGCAGACAGACAGAAACGTTTTGACAGTTACAAATAATTTATAAAATGAAAAACACAAAATTAATAAAAAGATATCTGATTATTCCATGTATTTGTTTTGTAGTTTTCTTTGTACTTCATTTGCTGGGTGCTTTTCAGTCTTTTGAAAATAAAACCTATGACCAGCGAATGAAGTTTACAGCTCAGTTCACATATCCTTCAGATGACATTGCATTTATAGAAGTGAACCAGGAAAGTTTAGACTGGGCTTTGGAAAACTACGGCTGGTCTTGGCCATGGCCACGAGAATCTTATGCCCGCATAATAGAATTTCTTTCGGCGGGAAATGTAAAAGCTATTGCTTTTGATATGCTTTATAACGAGCCTTCTCTTTACGGTCCTCAGGATGATGAAAAACTAGCTTTAGCAGAAAAAGAGTCTGGAAAAGTTGTTCAAACAGTTTTCACAAAAGAAGAAAATGGTAAAGAAGCCCGCCTGCTTCCAATAGAACAAATTGAAAATGAAGCAGCACTTTTAGGAAGTGTTGTAAGCATTAAAGATTCAGATGACATGATTCGACGCTCCCGTTTTACCTGTTCAATAGACGGTTATGAATATTACAGCCTTGGTTTTGCGCCATTGTTTTTAACTGGTGAAACACAAAATATAAAAAATCTTCCTTATGATAAAGAAAATGCTTTATTGCTGCGTTACCGGGAAAATCTGGATTCTTATGCACCTTTCCAGGCCTGTGACATTCTTTCAAGTTATGATGCATGGAAAAATGGTGAAGAAGGAATTTTTGTACCAGAAGATTTTGATGATTTGTATGTTTTCTTTGCTCTTTATGCTCCAGGTCTTTTTGATATTTGTTCTTCTCCAGTTTCAAAAGTGTATCCGGGAGTAGGTGTTCATATTACTGCTTTGGATAATTACCTTACAGATTCTTTTATGCATAAATGTTCTTTGTGGCTGGAAGTTTTGTGGTATTTATTAATGGCCTTTTTAGGCTGTTTATGTATAAATTTTGCTTCCAAATTAAAACATCTTAAAGCAAACATTACTGCTATTTCTATTGGCGGAATTATAGGATTGATGTTTGGAATTGCAATTCCAGTTCTAATCTTTATGGCAAATTACTGGCTTTCAATAATTGGACCTGTACTTTGTTTTGTTACAAGTTTTGTTGCAACACTTATTATGAGCTTTAATCAGGAAGGAAAACAGAAGCGGTTTATAAAAGCGGCTTTTAGTCAGTGTCTTTCTAAAGAAGTTGTACAGCAGATTATGGATAATCCTGAATCTTTTACTTTAGGTGGAAAAAAATATCAGATGTCGGCTTTATTTTCTGATATTGAAAAGTTTTCATCTTTCAGTGAATTGCTTTCTGCCGGAGAACTGGGTGTATTTCTTAATTACTATCTTACAAGAATGTCTGATGTAATTATTGAAGAAAAAGGCACAATCGACAAATACGAAGGAGATGCTATTGTTGCTTTAATTGGCGCTCCTTTGGAAATGGAAAATCATAGCGAACAAGCTTGTCGTGCCGCAGTAAGAATGAAAAAAGCTGAAAAACTTATGAATCAGGAAATTTGTGAAATTGGTTCAAAAGAAGACTGTCCTGCCGACATGGATAAGGAATTATTTACAGCTTTTAAATGCATGTATAAAAATAATAAAAAGCTTTTTACACGAATTGGCATTAACAGCGGTGAAATGATTGCCGGCTATTTTGGTTCGGAAAAGAAAAAAAATTACACAATGATGGGAAATAATGTAAATCTTGCAAGCCGACTTGAAGGTGTAAACAAGCAGTACCATACTGGTGGAATTTTGATTAGCGAAGCCACAAGACAGCAGATTGGAGACATTTTTGTTGTTCGTTCTTTAGATAAAGTTAAAGTTGTAAATGTTGAAAAGCCAATTCAGCTTTATGAAGTGCTGGATTTAAAAAATGAAGCTGGTGAAAAACAGATAGAACAAGTTGAACTATGGGAAAAAGCAATGGACTTTTATGTTCAGGAAAATTATAAAGCCGCTTATGAACAATTTACTGCTTTTAGTAAAGAAAACCCGGATGATAAAGTTGCTCTTTATTATATTTCATTGCTGGAAAAATATTTTCTAAAAGGAACTTACCCTCAGGAAAAAGATGATGAAGGGGTAGTTTACCTGCCGCAAGAAAAAGTATTTAAACTTTTGCAAAAATAATTTTACAGTAAGATACAGTTTAAAAATGCAGAACCCCAGGGTGGCAGTGCTTCTAAAAAGGCCTGCTGCGACTGGGGTATTTTATTTATGTCTGCCATGTATAAAGTGATTGTCACATCTTTTAGAACAAAATAAAGCATGGGAAAAGGAGTGCTGTTTTGGATTTTGGCGGCTGAAACATTGGAAGAGGATGGGGCGGCAGTGAAAGAGAATGGGGCAGTTTGTGCTGTGTTTATTGCATTTTGAAGCCATGGAAAATCATTTAGGTACGAATCTTCTGGTAAATGGAGGGTTACTAGAATTTGCTTTAATTTTTCTGTCTGGGAGTTGGAATATGAAAGTGCTGAAAAGAAATTTTCCAGATTTTGTAAAAGAGAGGTTTCTGTTCCTAACAGTTTTAGAACATGCTTGTAGATTTTTTTAGGTTTTTCTTTCGTTGTCGTTTCTCCTGTTTGCTTAAAGAATATCAATTAAATGTCAATTTGACATCCAGTGAGTGTCAAAAATTTGAAAAATTAAATTAATCTTAAAAAATCTTTACTTTTTTAGGGCGAAAATTAATGTTCAAGACAACCTATAAGGGACAAAAAAATCTCATTGGTGAAAATTTTAAAAAACTTCGTCAGGAGAAATTTCCTTATGCTTCTCAAAGACAATTCGCAGAAAAACTTCAGCTGAACGGCATGGATGTAGGAAAAAACAGAATATCAAAAATAGAAAGAGGAGAATCTTTTGTAAATGATATTGAACTGCAGATTATTGCCAGAACACTGGATGTAGAAATCAGTCAGCTTTTAACCCGCCTTCCCGTAGAAAAGGAGCTTTACGAGTATAAAGAAGCCGAAACTATACGAAGTATTGCTAATTCAACAAAAGACAATTATTCAGTTTAAACCAGATTTGTAAGGCGTTTTGCAGAAATTGCTTCCAGTTCACTTGTAGTAAAGCGGGAAAGCAGTTCTTTTGTGCTGGAAATAAGTTTTGGACTCATACTTAAATTTCTTATTCCCATGCCTGCCAATACCATTACACTATCCTGGCGACCTGCCATTTCCCCACAAACCGAAACCGGGATGTTAGCTTCATTGGCATTGTTGACCGTAATTTGGATTAAACGCAGAACTCCCAAATGAAATTCATCATATAAACCAGAAACATGCTGATTTTCACGGTCTATTCCTAAAGTATACTGGGTTAAATCATTTGTACCTAAACTAAAGAAATCACTGACTTTTGCAAGACAGTCGGAAATAATTGCAGCAGCTGCAGTTTCTACCATAATTCCCAAAGGAGTTTTTTCATTAAAAGGAATATTTTCGGCCTTTAATTCATTCTTAACTTGAGTTACCAGTTCCATGCAGGCCTGTACCTGATCTACACTGGTAATAAGAGGCAGCATAATTCTTAAATTTCCGTAAACACTGGCTCTGAATAAAGCACGAAGCTGTGTTTTAAGAAGGTTAGGATATTCAAGACTTAAGCGAACTGCACGCAATCCCATTAAAGGGTTTGATTCTTCTACAAAAGGAATATCAACAGAATTGATTAATTTGTCGCCACCTGCATCTAAAGTTCTGATTGTTACAGGTTTGTCGCCCATTGTTTCCAAAACATATTTATATGCTTTAAACTGAGAATCTTCGCTAAAAGAACGGGCTGCAGAATTTGAACCGGTTCCGCTTTGTGCCATATAAAGGAATTCTGTTCTAAAAAGACCGATTCCATCTGCTCCTTCTGCAACTGCCAGATCAGCTTCTTCTGGTGTTCCAATATTTGCGTAAAGCTTAAATTCTGTGCCATCTTTTGTAAGGGCTGGTTTTGTAAGAAAAGCTTTAAGGGCAATTTTGTGTTCATATTCCTGGCGGATTTTAGTTTTATATTCAGTGATTGTTGTTTTGTCAGGATTAATCAGTACTTCTGCAGTTTTTCCATCAATAATAATAGTTTCGCCGTTGTGTACTTTTTTATTTATTTCTTCCAGACCAACAATTGTAGGTATGCCATAGTTTCTTGCAAGAATTACAACATGACTAGAAACGCCGCCTTTTGTTAAAGCAAGACCAGCAATTTTTCTTTTGGAAAGAACGATTGTATCTGAGGAACTTAATGAAGAAGCAAAAATTACAGAACCATCTGGAACTCTGTTAATATCAAACGGATGAATATCAAACATTTCGTCTAAAACTCTGCCAAATACATCTGTAATATCCTGAGCTCTTTCTGCAAGATAATCGTTTCCAGACTGACGAAGCATGGAAGCATATTGTTCAGATTTTTGCTGTACTGAATATTCTATGTTATAAAGTTCTTTTTCGTAAAAGTCTTTTAATTCTTTTATGAAAACAGGATCTTCCAGCATGAGAATATATGTTTCAAAAACTTCCCGCTGAATTTTATCTTTTTCATCAATTTTAGAAAGACCGTCTAAGTCACAAGTGAGGTTTAAAATTACTGTCTGAACGGCACTTTCAAAACGAGCCCATCCTTTTGCAATCTGATCAATTTTAATGCGATGCTGTGGAATTGCTCTTTTTACAGGTTCTGGAACAACAAATGCAGTTCCAATTCCAATTCCATCTGCAGCAGGAATACCAAGAAAAACTTCCATAATTATTTTGAATTATACTTAAAAAATAATTATATTTAAAGTATGGAGATAAGCTTCACCTTTTAAGAAAAAATTGCGTGCCAGATTATTAAAAAAGTAATTGAAACTACCTTATATTGAAACTACAATAGAAAAAGGAGCATTAAATGGGAATTGATATTCTTTCACTTATACTTTCTATTGTAGCGGCTGTTTTACTGGTGGTTGGCTTTCTTGGTTCTTTTTTGCCTGTTATTCCGGGGCCACCTTTAGCCTGGGCAGGTTTACTTGCAGCTTATTTTTCATCTTATAATCTGATTTCCTTAAATCTTCTTATAATTACTGCCATTGTGGCTGTAGTTGTTACTATTCTTGATAATATTCTTCCACCATTAATGACTAAAAAAACAGGGGGCAGTAAGTGGGCAACCTGGGGTTCTACAATCGGGCTTATTATTGGTTTGTTTATGGGACCTGTTGGCATAATTGCAGGACCATTTATTGGTGCTTTTGTGGGAGAAATCATTCATTCTAAAGGCGATGCCGGACTTTCTTTTAAGTCTGCCTGGGGATCATTTATGGGGTTCCTTTTTGGAACTGGCATTAAAATGATTGTTGTTGGCATTTATATCTGGTTTTATGTAAAGTCATTCTAATGGGAATAAAATGAATTTAAATAATATTGTAATAGTTTTAGATCATCCTGATGAAAGCCGAAATATTGGTGCTGCTTGCCGTGCCATGGCAAATAACGATATTAAAGATTTGCGAATTGTAGGTAACATTGCCGATTATGATTTGGAGCATATTCATGTACTGGCAATTCATGCCGGTTATATTTTTGATAATGCAAAGTTTTATGATTCTATAAAAGAAGCAACTGCCGATTGTGTAGTTTGTGCCGGTACAACTCGCCGCCGTGGTAAAAAAAGAGGAAAACTGTTTTTACCAGAAGAATTTGCCCAGAAAGCAGGGGAAACTGAAGGAAAGATTGCCATTGTTTTTGGTAACGAGCGCACAGGTTTAACAGACCCTCAGCTGGATGAATGTAATGTTGGTGTTACAATTCCTTCCAGCGATGATTTTGGTTCACTTAATCTTTCTCACGCAGTTCAGATTATGTGTTATCATATGTTTCGTGAAAATTTAAAAGAAAATAATAAGGTTGTAGCAGGGGTTACTCCTGTAAGCCTTAGCAGACTAGATAAAACGGTAGACTGCATTTCTAACAATCTGGAAAAAGTTGGCTTTTTTAAAATGCCTGGCCGTGAAGATATGGAAATGTTCTGGCGAAATATTTTATCCAGAGCGGCTTTAAGCGAAAGCGAAGTAAAGTATCTGGAAAAAACTTTTTCTAAGATTTCTGGCCTGGCCGGTAAAAATAAAGATTGTGAAAACTAAAAAGTGAAAGTAAGGAACAATAATGAAGTTTTATTCTGAATTAGTTATTTATTGTATTTTAATTATTAATACTGCCCGTGTATTTTTAAATAAAAGTGTAAAACAGGATTCCCTTGTAATTTTAGCTCCTGTAGCTTTTATTCTTTCTATTACTCAGTTTGTAGCTTATGGTCATTCTATAAAAGCACTTCAGCTTTTGGGACTTTCTATTTTGATTGTGTTTTTGAATGTACCGGCTTTTATTCGTAATAGAAGTAAACTGTTCATTGACTATTATAGTATTCCTATGAAGATTTCCTGTGGTATTTCTTTATTCCTTATTCTTTTGTCTTTAGGATTTAATATTGCCAACAGAGAAGTAACAGTAAGTTCTGAAAAGCTTAATATATCTGAAAAAAAGATTTATTACGAAGGAAGTTTTAGAAACGGTTTTACAGAGCCAGAAATATTTTCAGAAAGAACTGCTTATTTTTATGAATATAAATCTAATCTGGTTTTAGATAGCAATAAAAATGTTGTAGTTTTTGTTTCGGACAAACGTGGTGATTCTGCAGCATATAAGCCATATCTCCAGTTATTGGCAGCAAATGGTTATACAGTTTGTACTTTTGACTTTTATACAGAAGATTGTAACTGGAATTATGAAACATACTCTGTAAAAATGACCAGACCATATCATCTTGCAAAAGAAAGTGTGAATAATCCGGAAATATATAGAAAGAATGAACCTGCTTATAAATATAATGTGTACATGGAATGTAATGCCATGCTGCCTATGCTTTTGTCCATTTATGGCAAAGACTGTAAATTCTTTTTTGTAGCAGATGGCATGGCAGATGATGGGGTTAGAAAACTTACTCAGGAACATCCACAATATATGTCTGGTACTTTCTATTTAGATTCAATTCCTGAATATAAAACTGCCGGTTATGGTTGTGTTGAAATGACAAATCCTTATCTGGCAAAAAGACTTGGTGAAAAAAGAGATAAAGACGGTTTTATTACAAAATATCTGGTATTAAAAACTTCTAATGCAATTCGCGATGCCTGGAGTGGATTATAATGACATTAATAGAACTTAATAACTGGTTTAACAGTTTTTTAAAAAAAGAAGATTTTGCAGCTGATATTTCTTTGAACGGCATTCAGATTCAGAATTCTGCTCCAGAGTCTAAGCAGATAAAAAAAATTGCTTTTGCAGTAGATGCCTGCGAAGAAACTGCGCAACTAGCTGCTAAAGAGGGTGCCGATGTTCTTTTTGTACATCACGGACTTTTTTGGGGAAGATGCCAGACTATAACAGGTTCTTTTTATAAAAGAATTTCTACTTTTATAAACAACGATCTTGCTTTGTGTGCATACCACATTCCTTTAGATGCAAATAACCCTTATGGAAATAACTGGGGACTTGCTGCTCGTCTAGGTCTTAAAAACTGTCAGTCTTTTGGCAGCTGGAGAGGCATGATTCTTGGAGTAAAAGGTGAACTTTCTTCGGAACTGACAATACAGGAACTTGCAGAAAAGGTTTTAAGAAAAGGCGTTACACCTAGAATTGTTTTACCTTTAGGCAAAGAAAAAATTAAAACTGTGGGAATTATTTCTGGTGGTGCCAGTGAAGATGTTGCAGATGCAATAGAAAATCAGCTGGACTGTTATATTACAGGTGAATTTGCACATGAAGATTTTCATCTGGCAAAAGAAATGGGCATAAATGTAATTGGCGGTGGTCATTACGAAACAGAAACTGTGGGAGTAAATCTTGTAAAAGAGAAGGTGGAAAAAGAACTGGGCATAGAATGTGTTTTCGTTGATGTTCCAACTAATCTTTAGTATATTTAATTTATGGATAAAAAATTTTTTAAAGAAAGAGTTTTGCCATTTTTACTGGCAATTATTGTTATTGTTATAGATCAGATTACAAAATGTATTATTGTAAAAATGCTGCCAATTCAACCGGGAACATATATGACTTATGGAACACAGTTCTTTGGTGACTTTTTAAGAATAATTCATATTAGAAATACAGGTGTGGCCTTTAGCATTGGTGCAGGCTGGACATACCTTGTAAGAAGAATTTTATTTTCGGTATTACCAGTAATTGTTCTTGTATGCCTTATTGTTTACATGATTAAGAGTTCTGAATTTACTAAATTTCAGCGCTGGTCTATTGCAGGTATTATTGGTGGTGGTTTTGGAAATATTATTGACCGCATTTTCAGACCAGATGGTGTTGTAGATTTTATTGATGTTAAATTCTACGGAATTTTTGGTTATGAAAGATGGCCAACTTTTAATATTGCCGATTCAGCTGTTGTTGTTTGCGTTATCCTGTTTATAATCTCGCTGCTGGTTGGTTTAGTTAAAGATTCAAAAGAAAAAAAAGATTCAAAATAAAAGAGGAAATTTATGGAAGATAGAGAATTAACTCCAGAAGAAAAGAAAATGAAAATTGAAGCTCAGAAAAGAAAAAGAAACACAAATATTTTCTTGTTCTTTACTGTAATTATTCAGATTGTTGTAACACTGGCAATTATTATTGGCTTATTTGTTGTTTCAATTGTTCTTGTTTCTTTGATTTTTGGCAAAGATAATGTTTGGGCTGTAAAAATTATGAACGTGCTTATGTTCACAGAATTTATTGGCGGCCTTATTTTAGGTTTCATAGTATTTAGTGCAATTGTAAGACTTATTATCAGAAAATTTCACTTGGAAGACAAACTTACAAAAGAAGTTCTTGATCGTTATAAAAAGGTAGAAAAAAAATAACAGATGATTGGTATTATTGGTGCAATGGACACAGAAATTAAAAATCTTGTGTCTAATCTTAAAGATACTCAAATTACTGAATACGGCGGATTAAAATATTACAAAGGCATTCTTAATGGAAAAGATGTTGTTGTTGTAAAAAGCGGTGTTGGTAAAGTAAACGCAGCTTTATGTGCTCAGTATCTGGCAATTCATTTTAATGTTGAAAAAATAATCAACACAGGAATTGCAGGAGCTGCAGGAAAAGGTCTTGGAGTTTTTGACTTTGTAGTTTCTGATGAAGCTGTGTATCACGATGTAGATATTTCAATTTTTGGTTATGAAAAAGGTCAGTTACCAGGCCTTCCTAAAACATTTGCTGCAGATTTAGAACTGGCAGATAAAGCTGTTACTGCGTTTAGAAAATCTGTTTATGCAAGTGACCATAAAATTGTAAAAGGAATTGTGGCATCTGGTGATCAGTTTATTGCAGAAAAGGCTGTAAAAGATAGAATCATTGAAAATTTTAAGCCTATGTGTGTGGAAATGGAAGGGGCTGCTATTGCTCATGCTTGTGCATTAAATAATGTTCCTTTTGTTATTATTCGTTGTCTTTCTGACTGTGCAGATGATTCAGCTGGAAACACTTACGAATTCAATGAAGATGTATGTGCTGCAGCTTGTTCAAATCTTATAATGGAAATGCTTGGAGAATAATATGAAATACAATGTTGACAGTTTTAATCTTGATCATACAAAGGTAATTGCTCCTTTTGTTAGACTTGCTGCAAAAAAAATCGGCGAAAAAGGTGATATTGTAACTAAGTTCGATATCCGTTTTTGTCAGCCAAATAAAGAATTCATGTCTACAGGAGCAATTCACACTCTGGAACATTTAATGGCAGAATACATTCGTGATGAAATGGATGGAGTAATTGATCTTTCACCTATGGGTTGCCGCACTGGTTTTTATTTTACAGTTTGGGGTGACCGTACAGAAGAAGAAATTGCAAATCACTTATTAAATGTTCTTAAAAAAGTTGCAGTTTGGGATAAACCTGTTCCTGCTACAACTGAAGCTGAATGTGGCAACTATCGTGACCACGATCTGGAAGGTGCAAAAAAATATGCAGCTGCCTGGGTAAGTGGAATTGAAGATAAAGGATGGGATGCTTTTACAAGAAGGTAGAGTAGCTGGTGAACATTCTTCTAAAATTTAAGGAGACTGCAGTTTCGGTTTTACCAGTAACAGCAATTGTTTTGTTGTTGGGCTTAACTGTAGTTCCTTTAGATAAAATACTGTTAATTCGTTTTCTAATTAGTGGTCTCTTTCTTGTTTTGGGATTAACTGTTTTTCTTTTAGGTGTTGATTTGGGAATTCAGCCTATGGGAGAAAGAACTGGTGCTGAACTTACCAAAAAAAGAAACATTGCACTTTTATTACTGGCAGCTTTTGCCATTGGTTTTATAGTAACTTCTGCTGAACCAGATATTCAGGTCTTTTCTAAACAAGTTTGTAACATCTTTCCTTTTGTAAATAAACTTATTTTTACTTTTACAATTGCTGCCGGCGTCGGTTTTTTTATTATGCTGGGGCTTTTACGTTCTGTTCTTAATCTTTCCATAAAATGGGTTTTATTCATTTCGTACACAATCCTTTTTATTATTGTGCTTTTTGCTCCAAAAGAGTTTTTGGGTATTGCTTTTGACTCTGGTGGAGCTACCACTGGTCCTATGACTGTTCCTTTTATTATGGCACTGGGACTTGGTGTTTCTTCTGTTCGTTCCGATGAAGATAACAGTTTTGGACTAACAGGTATTGCTTCTGTTGGACCTGTTATGGCGGTAATTATATATTCTGTAATTCTAAAACAGTCAGGCAAAGTTAGTGCACAAGAAATGGAATGTGTAGAAGAAATAATAGAAAACGCCGCATCTTCTGGTTTGTTGAGCCAGATTTTTGGACCTTTTGGAACTGCATTTCATACTTCATTAAAAGATACTTTAATAAGTATAGCTCCATTATTTGGTTTATTTGTTTTTTTCCAGATTACTTTATTAAAAATGACTAAAAGACAGGTTACACGAGTTGTAATCGGTTTTATATATAGTTTTGTTGGTCTTGCACTTTTCCTTACGGGAGTAAACGGTGGCTTTATGCAGGCTGGACAGAGTCTTGGTTTAAAAATGGGAATTCTTGCTCAAACAAAAGGTGGCTGGTGGTTTTTCCTGCTGATATTAACCGGTTTAGTTTTTGGTGCAATTATTGTTTGTGCAGAACCTGCTGTATGGTGTTTAAGTGAACAGGTAGAACAGGTTTCTGGTGGTACAATTAAACGAAAATTGTTGTTAATATTTCTTTCTTGTGGTACTGCGATTGCCATCGCACTTTCAATATGGCGCAGTATTTATAATTTTGACCTGAAATTTATTATTATTCCCGGGTACATTTTAGCTATGGTACTTATGATTTTTTGTCCACCAATGTTTTCTGGCATTGCTTTTGACTCTGGTGGGGTTGCATCTGGACCATTAACATCTACTTTTGTGCTGTCTTTTACAATTGGAGCTGCAAGTTGTAATGCAACTTCCAATGATTCATTTGGTGTGATTGCTTTGGTAGCAATGATGCCTTTAATTGCAATTCAAATTATGGGAATTGTATTTAAGATTAAAACAAGGAGGGCAAAAAAATGCAGTATAGAATGATTGTTTGTATTGTACCTCATGATTGTGGAGAAGAAATTGTAAGAACAGCGAATCAGAACGGTGCTGCTGGCGGTACAATTCTTATGGGAAAAGGAACCGCTTCTAACGGCATTCTTCAGCTTTTGGGCTTAGGAGATTCCTGGAAAGATATTGTTTATATTCTTGTAGAAAAAGAAGTTGAACAAAATGTGCGTAAAGCTATAATTGCCGGTGTTTCACCAAAGGCCCATCATTTTGGAGTAATGTTTAGTGAAAATATTGGGACTTTTATAAAGGCAGGTCATAAAAATCAGAAAACACAGGGAGAAACAGATATGAATTCTCAGAATGAATATGAAGTGATTAATATCATTGTTAATAAAGGTTATGCAGAAGATGCAATGGCCGCAGCTAGAAAAGCAGGAGCTGGTGGTGGAACTGTAATTGCTGCTAAAGGTACGGCAAAAGAAGGTGACGCAAAGTTTTTTGGTGTTGATATTGTACCTGAAAAAGACATGCTTATGATTCTGGTTCCATCTGAAAAAAAAGATGCCATTATTTCCAGCATAAAAGAATTACCTTGTTTTTCTAAAGAAGGAAGCGGAATTATATTCTGTAATCAGGCAGAAGATTTTACTTTGTTGGGAAAATAAAAAATGCCGCTAACAGATGCTAGCGGCACAGTAAAAAAATTATAAGTTTCTTATAGCCTTATAAAGGGAGCATATAAGTTACACCAACTTCTAATTTAATAAAATTAATGAATGAACCAATAATTGTACCAACAAGTGTTCCTAAAGCATTTTCACTTTCTGGTATAAAAACAGTTGGTGAAAGTTCAATACCAATGTCCATGTTACCAATTCCTGGTCCCCACTGCCAGTTTCCAAATTCACAACCTGTTCTAACATACCCCAGCATTTGCATTTCAGCAGTTGGAAGGAAGAATAATCCTCCACCAAGGTAGTATTTTGCACTATCTCCACCAAAATAAAGATTCATAGTTGGTGCTAAATAAACAATTGGTTCTTGTGGATTACAAATAAGATTTTCTTCTACTTTTAATCCCATGTCTAAAGCAAAATTGTCCCACTGTAATTTATAACCTACAAATTCATTAGCAAAAGGTTTTATGGAACCAGATAAACTTGTTCCAAATACTGGACCGTGATCCAAAGCTGATGCAGGAAGTACAAAGAAAATTGCTGTTAATAAAGAAATCAATAATCTTTTTTTCATAATTTGCCTCCATATTTAGATGTCAATATTATAACAGGATTAGTATTTTTTGGTTACCATTTTTTAATAATTATTTTACTGTAAATGTAATTTGTGCTGTTTCATTACCGCAAGATATCATACATGTATGTGTACCTCGTTCTACAGGAAGCATAAAATAAAAGGGGCGCTGAACTTCATAGCTTGGGCTGCTATCATAAGTAACTGTGATTATTTCTTCCTGGCCTCCAAAAACTTCTACAGGAATTGCCTGTAAATCTTGGTTCATATCGCTATAAAAGAAGATAGAATTATTTTTGGGTGTTTTTATGGAAAGTGGAGAATTGCTGTAATCTACTTCACCGGGAATGTCATAAATGCGTTTCCACTGCTGATACTCCGAAGGGTACACTATAAGTGTTTTATCATTTTCTTTTCTGTGCCAGTTACAAGGCTCTTGTTCCAGATTTTCAGGCATGTATTCCATTACTTTTCCAGGACAATAAGGACCTGCTGGTAAACCAGATAAAGAACATATTTCTTTTTTTGAATAGGTTTCTGGCAAAGGAAACTCTTTTTCTTTTGAAGAAAGTTTGCTGTATTTTTCAAGATAATCCAGAATCTGTTTTGCGGCAGAAGCAGGCAAAGAACTTCCAGTTTTTCCAATTACGGTCTGACCTGTAAAGTTACCCATCCATACTGCAACTGTAAATTCTTTTGTGGAACCAAGGGCCACAATGTCCTGATACTGATTTGATGTTCCTGTTTTAAAAATCGAAGGATAATCGGTTTGAAAAGTTTGAGAAAAACCAAATCCTAAAGCCCGGGCGCCTTTATCTGAAAGAATGGAACATAAAATTCGTGCTGTATCTTTTGTATAAATCTGTTTTCCGTTTTTCTGGATTTTTTTGATTTCTGATTCCGACTTTTTGGTAAAACTTAGCGGAATATATTTTCCGTCTCTGGTGAACACAGAAAAGGCTGGGGCAAGTTCTGCTAAACTTACTTCCCCGGCTCCAAGAGCAAGTCCTAAATCAACTGATTCTGCTTGAGATTTAAGGGAATTAAAGTTCATTTTATAAAGAGTTTCCAGATAGTTTTCTACACCAAGGCGGTTCAACAAATCTACTGCAGGAACATTCAGACTGGAAGCAAGAGCTATTCTCATTCTTATAGGACCATTGTAACGGTTATTAAAATTTTGAGGGATATAA
Organism: Treponema sp.; assembly: GCA_024402655.1. GTDB lineage: Bacteria > Spirochaetota > Spirochaetia > Treponematales > Treponemataceae > Treponema_D. The sequence goes on from JAKSTH010000018.1 coordinate 18,206, forward strand.
ACTCTTTCTTCGCCAAACTCCATAGGAATGTCGGGAAGACACATGGAAGGGTAATAAAGAGGTTTGTTGTTTTCATCTTTTGTGTCCAGAGCTAGAGCATATAAAAATGGCTTCATAGAACTTCCCGGCTGATTTTTAACTGTAATTCCGTCTATTTGGCCTTGTATGTTATTGTCGAAAAAGTCTCCGTTTCCTACCCATGCAATTACGGAATTATCTTTGTTATTTAAAACAAGAATGGCTCCATTAGAAATGCGGGATTTTTCTGCATCTTTAAGTGCCTGTTTTAAGCTTCCTTCTGCTACCTGCTGTAGTGCAAGGCTTGCTGCCAGATGGACTTCTGCAGTAAAAGGTTCCAGAGTTTGAAAATAGTCTTTTTTTAAATAGTTGATGTAATGTGGCATTAAAAACGGGTAAGTGTATATGTTGGCTGATTTTGCCGCATTTAAAAGTGTGTTGTAATCAGCATTTTTAAGGTTCAGTAATTGGGCCCGCTGTGCGCATGCTGCAGGATTTGAAAGTGGATTATAATCTGAAGGGCGGCGTGTTGTTACTGCAAGGCAAGCTGTTTCTTGTGGTGTAAGCTGTGCAAGTTCTTTGCCGTAGAAGGTGCGGGCTGCAGAAGTAATTCCTTCGCAATTATAACCAAAAGGAACGCTGTTTAAATAAAGTTCCAGAATCTGTTTTTTAGAAAGTTTAGCTTCTATGCGGAATGCATTAAAAGCATCTTTTAGTTTTGCGCCAAAGGTTCTTTCAGTAGAAGGAAAAATCATTTTGGCCAGCTGCATTGTTATGGTAGAAGCACCACGAACAGTTTTATTGGATTGTGTATTTTGTTTAAAGGCATTTACTATGGCAAAAATGTCTACACCGTGATGAAAATAAAATCGCTTGTCTTCTGCTTTAAGCATAAGGGAGCGAACTTGTTTTGGAATTTCATTGTAATCTGTCCATTCACGGCGCAATCCTTCATCTAAAGAAAGAATCTGGATAATATGTCCGTCGCAGTCATAAATACGTGTAGAAACCGGTTTTTCGCGAAATTCTTTTAACTCTTTAAACGGAATTACTTTAAGTGTAAAAAGAAATAAATAATTAAGTCCTAGAAGAGAAAAAATGATTATAAAAAGGATTTTATGTTTCAGGAAAAAAGATTTTACGGTGTTTGGAAATGGAAGCTGAAATTTCATAATTTAGTTTAATTAAAAATGAGATCCCGAATCAAGTTCGGGATCTCTTATTAGTTTTTTCTATTTAATCTGATACAGGTATCCGTCTGAACGACCAAATACTTCTGGTTCGTACATACATTCTACCTGCACTGGAGGAGTTGGATAAACACCTCTGCGGGTTGTTCTGAATCTATAAGTTACAGTTCTGGCACCGTTAGAGAACCAATCCCAGAAGTACTGAATTTCGTTATCAAGAATACTCTGATTACTCCACCAGTAGTTATTGCTGCTGTTTATAGCCTGAGAACCCGATGTTACAAATGTAGAATCAAGAATTTCTGCTCCAGAAGGAATAGGACATCTTAACGCAACATATTCTCTGCTTCTTGTAGAAGAAATTGTTACAGTTGCTTCATAAACTTTGCCTGTTTCAAGAACAAGTGAAGTGTCTGCGGCTCCTGTAGAATTCAAAACTTTACCAGTTTCCAAATCACGAAGGATGTAAGAAACATCAATTCCTTCATTTCTATAATTCTGCATTTCATCTGGCAATGCATAGCGCATAAGCATTGTATAGAACAAATATCCAGAACCATTCTTTTCGAAAGTTACAGGAATACCTTTATCTTTCTTTAATGAAGCAATTGTTTTATCTTCAAATGGAAGTTCCAGAGTTTTTGGTTTGTCTGTAACGCCTTTAAAGTTTTCTTTCATTACCTGTTTTTTGTTTATTTCAACAGTTGCAGTGTAATTTGTGCTGTCAAGTTTACGCTGTTTTATATAAGTGTAAATTGAATCCAAAACTTTAGCAGTAGTTGCTGTACTTGTCCAGTAACCATGTGACTGGTTCTGTAAAAGTGTAAGAACAAGACGGTCTACCATTTTGTCATCTGGATTTGCAGTAACAAAAAGCTGAAGAATAGCAGCCATTTCAGAAGTTTTGTCTTCGTACCAGTACCAGCTTCTGTTTCTGTCTTTACTTGAAATTGTAACAGAACGTTCAACTGGCTGAACATATGGACGAATAGAATTTGCTAATTCCTGAACTTTCTTTGTGTCCCCTGCTTCTGCATATGCAAGACCAAGGAATGCTTCCGAAATAAGTGGAAGGCTTGCATGGCGTGAATACAAAGTAGCAAGTTCGTCGTCCAAAAGTTTGCTGCCATTTAATTTAAGAACATAGCAGGCAAATACTTTCTGGAAGTCTGTGTAGTCAGATTTCTGTTTCTTAACTTCGCCGGCAATATAAGAACAAAGGGCTTTAATGTCATAACCAAGTTCTTTGTCTGTATAACCTCGTTTTTTAGCAGCACCGTAAATCTGAGCAATTCTTGTTGAAACATAGAGGTTTGCCTGCTTTCCATCTGGCCAGTATGGGAAACCACCGTTTGAAAGCTGGATTTTACCCCATTTTTTAGTAAAGCTTGTTACACATTTTTTTACATCTGTAACTTTGCTGTCCATATCGAAAAGATCGATATATTCATTAAAGAGAACTAAAGGAAGTACTCTTGCAGACTGCTGTTCCATACAACCATATGGATATTCAAACAGATAGTTTACCGAACTTCCAAGAGGACCAAGGCGGGTTGCATCAAGAGTAATCTTAATGTCGCCACGGGCATCTTTAGCATAAGAAGGAATAATCAGCTGTTCTGTTGAAATTGCTTTAGAGTTTCCACCATCTGTCTGACCCATAAGAGCAACTGTTTCATAAACATAAGTCTTTTCAATCTTAATTGGTGAAACAAGTTTTTCATTAAGCACGTCAGATTTGATTGTGTATACAAGTTCTACGGTTCCGGCAGATTCTGCTGCTACATCAAAGTAAACTACTGTAGATTCACCTGGTGCAACATATACTTTATGTTTTGAATCTCCATCAATAAATGCTTTACCAGGAACAGTTGTTCTACCTTCTGCTTCGTCTTCTGCTGTGTTTTTAGTTGGAGAGCGAACTTCTGCTGAAACTGTAATGTCATAACCAACGTTCTGAAGGTTTGTAATAAGAACACCGGCTTCTGCAGTATCTCTTTCTCTTAATTTTCTTGGCTGAACCTGCTGAACATTTACAGGATTCTGAACTTTTACTTCGCTTTCTTTTAATGCAAAGTAGTCATTTTTTACACCAAAGGCTGTAATTCTGTAAGTTGTAAGGCTGTCTGGCATTTTGAACTTGCAGGTTACTTTACCGTTTTCGTCTGTAATTAATGCAGGTTCAAATACAGCTGTTGGTCTAAAGTCTTTTCTTTCTTCTTCCTTAGTTTCGTCTGAGTCACCACCTGTAAGGTTTTTGATGCTGTAAGTTACAGGATCCATAATCATACCGCGGTTGTCGCCACCACGAACATAAAGAGGGAAGTTATAGCTGTCGTAGAAGTAGTCGATTGGGTTTGGTACATGATAGTTGATTAAATCAAGAACACCACGATCAACTGCCATAACAGTTAATTCTGCACCAGAAATAGGTTTTCCACCTCTAGTTGCTGTAAGAGTAATAGTTGCATCTTCGCCAGGTTTATATGCTGTTTTATCTGGTTCAATTTTTACAGAGAAACTGCGTACATCTGGATTTACATAAACTGGAGTTACACCGTAATAAGCTTTTGGTTTGTCCAAGTCAACTTCGCCATACTGATGTTTTGGTGCACCAGAGCGGATTGAGTAAGATGAAACTGAAACATAAATTACAGGAACATAATTGCCTGCAATTGGGATTTCAATAATATTTGCTGGTGAGTCAAAATGTCTGATTTCTTCTGTGAAAATACCTTCTCGTTCAACTGTAATAAGGTAATCACCTTCTGGCAGCTGACTTTCAAGAAGAATTTGAGCTGTGTCACCAGGGTTATACTGATTCTGGTCTGGAGTAAGTTTTAATGACTGGGCATTGTAGCTGTCGAACCAGAAAGAACGTCCACCAGTTACGTAGAATTCGTAAGAAGTTTTTACCACATTGTTCTTAGTATCTTTTCCTTCAAGGTTAAGTGTGTACCAGCCACATTCTTTTGGAGTAAGAGTAAGAGTATCTTTTGCTTTAGATGGTGTGAATGTTCCTTCCTGGTCTACAATTGTCTGAAGTTCATAACGAGTATAAACGCTTTCGTCTACACTCTGTGCATTTACTAAAGTCCATTCTTCTCTTGAAAGAGAATAATTTACAGAAGAAACTTTTTCTTTTAATGCATCTTCAGATAAAAGTTTTCCCTGAATGTCTACAAAAATCAGAGGGAAATCTAACTTAGTTCCTTTTTTAGGATAACCTTTTATTCCAGCTGGTTTACTTACACCAAGGTAATAGCTTGCAGGATGAACTAAAGCAGAAGTACTTGTAGAAATTCTCTGATTAGAAACATCTGTAATGTAAGCTTCCATGCGGTATGTATATGGTCTACCGTTTGTAATTTTCTGTGTATTAAAGGTTACTGTTGCAGTACCATTTGAATCTAAAGATCCTGTTGATTCGCTGTAATATGTGCGGGAATCATCATAATCGTAATTTGCAAAGTAGAAACCTTTTGTTTCTGGTGTTGTAGGATTAAAGTAAGATGGAGATTTATACCATGAAGCATCGTAGCTTGCATCTGATAAGGCACCACCTGCAAGATAACTTGCTTTAATCATGGCAGAAATAGAATCTCCACCATAGTAGTTCATGTCTGGAATAGATGCAGAAGCTTCGAACTTTAAGCGTTCAAAGTTTGCAACAATAAATGTTATAGACTGTGTATTGTTGCCGTTTCTTGTATAGTTGATTCTATAAGTTCCAGGACCTAAATCTTCTGGTAACTGGAAAGAACCATAGAAACCACCGCTTTCAGAAGTTTCGCCTGTGAAAGAAGGAATAATTTCATCTGAATCCCACCAGGCACCTTCTACAGAAATTTTGTAGTTTGTATGTTTTGCTTTTAAAGTACCAAGCAGCTGATCACGGTCAATTCCACGGAAAGTTACTGTTTCACCAGGTTTATAAAGACCACGGTCTACAAACATAAAGGTTCTCTGTTTTGGAGTGCGGGCATTGTATAAGCTTGAAGTATGAACACCATCTCTCCAAGAACTGTGAGTATTTGGATAGAAAATTACTTTATCATCACCATTTTGTACTTCAACTGTGAAAGAAGATCTGTAATCAATAAATTCAATGGAATTAATTTCGCCTTCTGTAAAGTTTATAACACATAAACCGTTTGAATCTGTTGTACCTCTAATAGAATCATTAATAGTTACTTCTGCATTTGCAACCGGTTTATTTGTAGAAAGTGATCTTACCATTATAACTGCTTTGTTTATACCAATACGGGCAGTAACACCAAGATCTGTTACCTGAATTGTCATTTTATTTGAATAGTCTTCCAGGTAAGGCTGGTCGCGCCAGTAAGAGTTTACCATAACTTTTGTATGGGCTTCGAAATCAATCCAACCATAACCGTTTGTAAGGTATGGATTTAAATCAATTTCTTCAAACAGACGTGTTCCTTTTGTGTTGCTGTCTATATTTGTACGAATATTTTCTGGAGCCATTTCTTTGTTGTAGTAAGATTCATAATTGTAAGAAGGATTTAAAGGTTCCAAAGTATTTTTTATAACGTAATAAGAGTCTGGCTGTACGTTCTGATATTCGTAAAGAATCTTGTGAGGATACTGTGCTTCCATAATTTTAGCACCGTAATCAAGATATTTTACATAGCCAGGTAAACCTCTTGTTGTGAATGTATATGTTTTTGGAGAAGAAAGATCAATTGTCTGTCCATAAACATCTTTAATGCCTGTACCAAAAGTAAGCTGATATGATTTTTCTGCTTCTACTGGTAAGTCATAAAGGGTAACTTCTCTTCCAGAAATATTGATATTTTTTTCTGTGATTTTGTAATCAATATTCAAAGAAAGGTTTGCAATAAGGGATTTTAATTCTGGTTTCTGAGTAAAACTGAAATTTAATGGATTTCCAAACTTACCTTCTGAAAATTTTGCATAACTGTTTACATAGTTAATCTTAAATGGGGTAAGTGTTTTATAGCTTGCAGTAGAACCGCTGCTGATAATAGAAGCCTGAACTTCTACACCATGAGGCACTGCATCTGAAATTGTTACAACAAAAGCATTTGTTTTTTTATTTTCTTTACTGAATGAAGGATGAGTGTTCCATGTATAGAATTTAAGGTTTTCATAGTAAGGTTCAATAGAGAACTTAGCAGTTTTGCCACCAACTTTTACAGCAAGATTATCTTTAAGTGCTGTTTCGTTTAATTTATAGTTTGTGATAAGAAGGAAGCGGTTTTCGTTTGGAGGTAAAGCACCTGTTGAACTGTCATATATCCATTCGCCATCTTTTCCAAAGCCACCGTAAATAGAATTAATATTGATGTTTGCAGCTTTTGTTTTAAAAGTTGTTTCACCAGAAATTTTATCGCCGGCAATAGATTTAATATTTTTATTAACTTTGATTGTGTAAACAACACCTGGTTCTGCAGGTTGAGAAGCTTCGAAACTTAAATGATCTGAACCATACCAGCGGAAAACACCTTCGATTGCTGGTTCAACAGACATTTCAGTACAAGTTTTCATTGGTTCACCAAGTGCAGAAAGTGCTTTTACAGGCTTTGAAAAAACCACATAGAATGTAGGATATTCATTTTCAGCAACAATCTGGTATGGACCCCAATCGCTTACTTTGAATGGCACATTTTTTCCGTCAACAGTTGTTTCATATTCTTTAGAAACTTCTGTTTTAGGAGCTTCTGGTAATTTATCTCTTGTAGTCTGATACTGAGTTTTATATTTAGAAAGATCTCTAAGACCTGGAATTACAGAGTCTGAATGTTTTACATTCTGACCGTTATTGTATCCGGCAGCATTAGAATCGTCAAAAATAATATCTGGAGTTTCTGGTGTATAATCCGGAGTGAAATATTTTTGCAGACTTTCATAAGAAACTTTGTTTTCATCATTAATCTGAAGAATTGCGTTGTCTTTGAAAGTTGTTCCATAACTTACTGGTACATATTCACCGTAAGTTCCATCTGTTCCTGTAGCAGACTCATTGTTAGCTCTTTTTTTTTCGGGGCATCCTGTAAATAATACAGCTGCCGCTAAAAGTAAAGATGCAGAAAGGAGCCTAAACTTTTTCATAATAAAACCTCTCTTATATGATTTTCTATTTTTTTTCAGATTTATTTTTATATGCCCAGCGAACAACTGCCAGAGCATATTTAAGTTGAGTTTCATCCATAAAGATATAATATTTTCGTGAACCAGAAGTAAGGCACATTACCGAATTTGAAACAGAAGAAACTGCTTCCAGAACTTCCAGTGGGAATTCTGCAATTTCTTCCAGATTCATAATTACTACTCTCTGGTTTGTTACTACAAAGTTACCTTCGTTATTCTGCTGGTTTGTTTCTGTAGCAAAAAGGATTTTTTCTCCAGGTCTTTGCTGCAAACGAAGAAAATGAACCATTGGCATTTTTGCGTCGTCGGCAAGGGGCAGCTTATAGTGGGAAGTGTCTACATAAGGATTTTCATACCGAACTTTTCTGGTTGCCCTTATATTTTTAATGATGACGAGTATAAGAATAAATGCAAAGAAAATAACCATGAGCAGCCATGGATTAGTTTCGCCACCAGCTTTTTTCTGTAAAGTGCTAGGCAGTTTTGGTTTGCTTGTCGGATTATCAACAATTTTATCTAAATCCAGTGTTCCAGATTTTTTATCTGACTCTTTTTGCTGTTCTGATTTTTTTGTTGAAGCATTTTTACTGTCAAATGCGGTGTAGCCTTTATTGTAGTTAAAGGGGAGTGTTGTGCCGGAAGTATTAAAAGAAGGTTCCAGCATAAAAAACAGTACAATCAGGAAAATATAAAGGGCAGAAGAAACAACCGAAAGAATGATTTTTACAGATTTCTTCCATTTTGTTGAAATCCACATAAGTGCAATTCCAATAGGTATAAGCAATATAGAGACAAATGAAAGAATGGTTGCAACATTATTTAACTTTTTGGACATTTGCTATTAATCTACCTCAATTTTGAAAAAAAGAATAGTATAAGTTAGTTACAGATTATTTGTGTCTTCTGTTACCTGAAGGCAGTTATAAACCGGATGTGTGTAAATCTGGCATGGTGAATTATATATAGAAGAAAGAGTTTCTTTTGTAAAAACCTGATTTACAGTTCCACTTACTAGAGGATTGTTTTTCTTTATTAAGACCAGTTTGTCTGCAAAGCGGGCAGCAAGATTTACATCATGAATTGAAAGCAGCACACCAATATTGCGTTTTTTTGCCAGATCTTTTAGTTGCTGTAAAAGTTTTGGTTCGTAAACAAAATCCAGACTGGAAGCAGGTTCATCTAAAAGAAGAAATTTTGGTTCCTGGCATAAACAGCGGGCTATTCTTACTTTTTGAAATTCACCGCCTGAAAGAGAATGAATATTCCGGTCTTTTAATTCCAGAATCCCGGTTTCTTTCATAGCTTGTTCAGCTATAGTTATATCTTCATTTGAATAATTTGCATTTTCAGTGTGACAGAACCGGCCTTGAAGTACATAGTCATTTACAGAAAAATCCCAGGTAGAATATTCTTCTTGCTGGAGTAAAGTAACAATTGCCGCACTTTGTTTTCTTGTTAATTGTGCTAAAGGAATTATTTCATTAGATTCGGTTTGTATTTTTGTTCCAGAATTCTTTTGTTCGCTGGGAGTAGAAGTTATTTTAAGAGAAGATTCATTTATGCCGGCAAGAATTGAAAGCAGAGTTGATTTACCGCTTCCGTTGGGACCGCAAAGACAGATAAAATCACCTGGGTGTAATGAAAGGCTGCAGTCTTTTAACACTTGGGTCTGAAAATAAGATGCGCAAAGATTTTCTATGAATAAAGCCCTAATGTGATTTTTGTCCAGCTGAATTTTTTGCATATTCAGATTATATCTTTTTTTTAAGACACAGGGCAATAAAAAATGGAACTCCAAGAATGCCTGTTATTATTCCCGCAGGAATTTCTGCAGGTGCAATTATAATGCGGGCTAATGTGTCTGAAAGTAAAAGCAGAGATGCTCCAAAAATCATGCTGAATGGAATAAGGATTTTTCCTTTTGGTCCCATTAAGCGGCGTACAATATGAGGGGCAATCAGACCTATAAAACCAATTGTTCCACCAGCACACACACTGCAGCTTACTGCAAGACTGCCGGAAATAAGAACTACGATTCTAAGACGGTTTACTTCTACACCTAAAGTCATGGCAGATTTTTCGCCACCAGAAAGCAAATCTAAAGGTCTTGCTATTACAAACATAAGAATTAAAGAAACAATTGCTGGAATCAGGATGAAATAAAATTCATTCCAGCCTCTGCCATTGAAACTTCCTAAAATCCATGTGTAAACAGAGCGGAGTTCTTTATTGCAGGTTAAAAGAATAAGGGATGAAGCAGAAGAATAAAGAGTTCCTAATGCAGTTCCACATAAAAGAAGCATGACAGAACTGTTTTTGCCGGCTTTAGTATATGCAAGGAATGTGACAAAAAGACCTGCAAGCAAAGATGAAGCAAAGGCAAAAAGATTTACTGGTGAAATGAAAACAGAAAGTTTTGTGAAAAGAGGGAGGTTCAGGCTGGCAGTAATGGTTCCAAAAAAGACGGAGGCTATTACTGCTCCCAAAGTTGCTCCAGAAGAAATTCCCATTATGCCAGGTTCGGCCAGGGGATTTCTAAAAAAAAGCTGAAAAACGGCTCCGCTGCCTCCCAGTAAGATGCCTGTAATTAAAACCAGAAGGGAGCGGGGAAGTCTGAGTTTCCAAAGGATAATGTTTTCAAACTTATTGCCAAAACCAAAGAAAGCGGCAGGATTAACTTTTTCGGCCCCCATTAAAAGGGAAAGTGCAAAACTGAAAATCAGGATTGCCATGGAAAGAGTTATGACTGCTGCCTTTTTAGCTCCTTTGGAAATCATCATATTTATTTAGAAAGGATAACACTTAATTCAGCAATTGCAGTTGCAATTCTTGGACCTGGGCGAGTGTAAACATTGTCATCAATAACATAAACTCTGTTATTTTTTACAGCTGGAATAGAATCCCAACCTGCACGGGCTTTTACAGAATCAGCTGAAATCCAGTTTCCTGCAGGAACAAGAATAACATCTGGCTGACGTGAAATAAGAGTTTCTTCGCTAACTACAGGGTAGCCGTCTGAAAGATCGTCGAAAATATTTTTTCCACCAGCAGCACTAATAATGTCGTTAATGAAAGATGTATTACCAACAGTCATAAGTGGGTCATTCCAAACTTCATAATAAACAGTCACTTTTTCTGAATCTGCAGCTTTAAGTCCTGTTGCAGTTCTTTTCATTTCTGTAATTACAATTTCTGCTTCTTTTTCATGGCCTGTAAGTTTACCAATGTCTTTAATTTCGTCGTAAACAGCCTGAACTGAAGTTGCATTGGAAATGTAATAAGGAATGTTATTGTCTTCTAATCCCTGAATAAGGAAGTTATGCATGCCTTCTGTTAAATAAACTAAATCTGGCTGGAAAGAAAGAATTTTTTCCATGCTCAAAGTGTTACCATCAAAGCCACCAACAACAGGTTTTTCTTTTGCTGCTTCAGGATAATCTGAATATTCAGAAACAGCTGCAATCTGATCTTGAGCACCAATTGCAAATAAGATTTCTGTTGCGCTAGGTGATAATGCAACAATTGATTTTGCAATTGCGGCATTTTCTGCAGTTTTTTTATTACAACCTGTAAAAAGTAAAATTGTAACTGCCAGTAAAGAAACAAGTTTAATAAGTTTTTTCATTTATATATCCTCTTTTTATTTTTCACAGCCCCATTGTGCATAATATGCATCAAGCTGCTGTTTAATTTCTTCTGTGATAACTTTTTTGTCCCCATTTGTGTAAAGGGCTTCAATTACATCGTCCATAGAAACAATTGCTTTTGCAGGGAAACCATAAGTTTCTGAAATAGTGTCTAAAGCAGATTTTGTTGTGTCTGGGGCTTTTTCAAGACGGTTAAGACTTACAATTTCTCCCACAATTTTAATTCCACCAGGAACAGTTTCCTGTGCTTTAATTTTTGGATAAACTTCTTCAATTGATTTACCAGAAGTTGTTACATCTTCAATAATAACGACTTTGTCACCATCTTTAAGATTGTAGCCAAGAATGCCGCCTTTATCTGCACCGTGATCTTTAGCTTCTTTGCGATCGCAGCAATATTTGATTTCTTTTCCATAAAGTTCGCTGTAAGCAATAGCAGTTGTAACAGCCAATGGAATTCCTTTATATGCAGGTCCAAAGAAAGCATCAATATCATCACCAAAATTGTCGTGAATAGCCTTTGCATAATATTTTCCAAGGCGTGCAAGCTGGCTGCCTGTAATGTAGGCACCTGCGTTCATAAAGAAAGGTGACTGTCTTCCGCTTTTAAGAGTAAAAGACCCGAATTTTAAAACCTGGCATTCCAGCATAAAATCAATAAATTCTTTTTTGTACTGTTCCATAAAAACCTCTAAATCATATTAATGAATTTGTGGTTTTAAATCAAAGAAAACATAATTGCTATACTAACGACGCTTCTGAATATAAACAGGCACCTCAAACAACGGCTTCCGCGCTTCGCTTGTGCAGAT
>JAKSTH010000180.1 GCA_024402655.1 Treponema sp.
GTTTTGAACCTGAAGAAACAGGTCTTAAATCTTCACTTATTGAAGAATACTGGCCTAAGAACTAAGTGTGGATTTTAGCTAGGAGATTATTGAATGGCAAAAATTAAGCTGACAAAAAATGAGCTTAAAGTTCAGAAAGATGCCCTTAAAATGTTTAAGCGCTATCTTCCAACTTTGCAGCTCAAGAAACAACAGCTTCAAACAGAAATCCGCTCAATAGATGCCAAAGCAAAAGAAGTACGTGCAGCCCGTGTTGCTCTTGAAAAAGAGTTTGATGCATGGATTGCAGTATTTGGAGAAAGAGAAGCTTTTACTCCAGATATGGTAACTGTAAAAAATATCAAAAAGGGATACGGAAATATTGCCGGTGTAACAATCCCTGTATATGAAGGCGCAGATTTTGGTCGTGGTGATTACGATCTTTATTCAGCTCCTTTATGGATTGATATGGCTGCAGACCGCATGGAAAAGGCACTTTCCCTTGATTTGGAAGCAGAAGTACTTGATGAACAGGTTCGTTTGCTTTCACAGGAATTAAGAACTACAACACAACGTGTAAACTTGTTTGAAAAAGTTAAGATTCCTGAAACTAAGGCTAATATTAAGAAAATCTCTGTTTATCTTGGAGATGAACAGACTGCTGCGGTAGTTAGAAGTAAGATTTCTAAAAATAAATTGCAGGCAAAAGTTAAAGAACCGGAGGCTACAAAATGATTGAACCAATGAAAAAAGTCTCTATTGTTCTTTTAAACAAAGAAAGAGAAGCAGCTTTAAAGCAGTTAAGAAAAATTGGATTAGTACATCTGGAAAAACTGGAAGGCTCATCTGAAAAATTAAATGCTTTTAAAGAATACACAAATAACGCAATAGTAAGCGAAAGTATTCTTGGAGAAATAAAGCTTCCAAAAAAACTTAAAGCTGAATCAAATCTTTCAAATGATGAAGTAATTGCATTGTGTTCTTCTATTGTTGCTAAAGCTGATCGCAAAAAGCAGCTTATGGAAGAAATTAGTGCAGATGCTAATGAGCTTGAACGTTTTTCAAATTGGGGTTCTGTTTGTAATGAAGATTTTGACTATCTTAAAACAAAGAACATTCAGTTGAAAATGTATGAAGTTCCAGGAGACAAGTATCATCAGATTGATGAAAAAATCGAAACTATTCTTGTAAATAATGACAAGAAAACTGTCAGATTTTTGATTATCAATGGTGGTGAAGGTAGACCTGAAAATCTTATTCCAGAAGCATTTGAAGTTCCATTCCCAAGAATGAGTACAAATGAATTGGAAGAAGAAATTAAGAAAGACGAAGCAGAAGTTGCTGAAATTGAAAAGTACTATGTTTCACAGGCAATTCATCTTTCTTCCATAAAGAATTTCAGAAAAGCTCTTGAAGTTGATATTGAATTCGAAACTGTAAACTGTGGTATGGGACGAGAAATGGAAGGTACAGAAAATGATCTTGCCTGGATTTCTGGTTTCGTTCCAAATGCAGATATTGAAGTATTTAAAGCAAAATGTGCAGAAAACAACTGGGCCGTTGCTTGTGAAGATGCTGAAATTGATGATGTTACAGTTCCAACTAAACTTAAGAATAACAAGTTTGTAAGTTTAATTTATCCTCTTACAGACTTCCTTGGAACAGTTCCAGGATACAATGAATATGATATTTCTGGTTGGTTCCTTTTATTCTTTACAATTTTCTTCGGAATGATTTTTGGTGATGGTGGATATGGTTTGTTAGTAACTATAGCTGCATTGCTCATGATTCTTAAAGGCAAAATTAAAAAAGAGCCATTTTCTCCAATGCTTGGACTTGTAACTCTTGTTGGTTTTGCCACAGTAATGTGGGGTATGGTAACTTGTACCTGGTTTGGTATTCCAGCTGAATATTTACCTGACTGGCTTAAAAATCTTTCTATACCTTTAATTTCTGGTGTTTATGAAGATAAGATTTGGGTTCCTTTCTGGGTAACAAAGGAAGGTGTTGGATTAAATAAAAATCAGAATTTACAGATTTTCTGTTTTGCTCTTGCTTTAATACAGCTTTCTATAGCACATATTAAGGCTGCAAAAAGAAATATCAGTAATAAAAATGGACTTAAAGCTCTTGGAGATATAGGTTCATTATTACAGCTTATTGGTATGTTCTGGATTGTTCTTTCAATGGTAGTAAACTCTCAGGTTTTCGAAATGTTGGGAACTATTGGAAATGTACCTGTAGGAAAAATTGAAATAAGTTTAATTGCAATTGGATTTGTTTTAAGCTTTGTTTTTGCAAATTATGAAGGAAGTATTGGTAAATCTATTCTTGAAAGTTGTAAGAACATAATTTCAGTTCTTCTTGGAGTTGTAAACGTATTCTCAGATATCGTTTCTTATATTCGATTATGGGCAGTAGGTTTGGCAGGGGCTGCAATTTCTGATACAGTAAATACTTTGGCTGGTCCTTTCTTGGGACATGCTATATTGTTTATTGCTGCAATTGCATTACTTGTTTTTGGTCATGGATTAAACATGATTTTAAATCTTCTTTCTGTAATTGTTCACGGTGTCCGTTTGAATACACTGGAATTTTCAACCCACTTAGGAGTTTCCTGGTCGGGAATTAAATATCGTCCTTTTAAGGATGAAGAATAAAATATTAAATAATTAAAGCCTGTTCAGGCTATAGGAGAAAAAATATGAACGCAGAATTTTTTGGAATGCTTGGTGCTGCTATTTGTATGGGTATTGCTGCTATTGGTTCAGCAATTGGTATTGGTATTGCAGGACAGGGTGCAATTGGTGCTTGGAAACGTTGTTATGTAAATAACAAACCAGCTCCATTCATTCTTACAGTATTTGCTGGTGCTCCTTTGACACAGACAATTTACGGCTTCCTTTTAATGTCTATTAAATTGAATGCTCTTGGTGCTGAAAACCCAGGAAAAGCACTTGGTCTTGGTCTTTGTTCAGGTTTAGCAATGTGTTTTTCAGCAATTGCACAGGGAAAAGCTGGTGCTGCTGGTTCAGATGCTCTTGGTGAAACAGGAAAAGGTTTTGCTCAGTACATCATGGTTGTAGGTCTTTGTGAATCTGTAGCTTTGTTCGCTATGGTATTCTCATTAATTGCATAAGCGAATATAACCTTAAATAAGGTCATTATAAACTTAAAATAAAATGTCATTTCGACCGTAGTGGAGGAATCTCTATAATAGAGATCTCTCGACTTCGCTCGGGATGACATTTTTTTTAGATCTCTCGACTTCGCTTGGGATGACATTTTTTTTAAATTTTTCGACTTCGCTCGTGATAACTTTTTTTGTAACTTTCTTTGCAAGATATTATTATTTTATTAAGAAATATCATTTTTTATTTTTCGTTTTTAATTTATACTGTATATATGACAAAGAAAGTATTTTTAGGTGGAAAAGGA
>JAKSTH010000181.1 GCA_024402655.1 Treponema sp.
TCCCCATTTTTCTGCACTCGGTACCAGCACAAATCGGCCAGGGTTTTAAATTTGCACTCTTTCTGGGGAGTTTCTGGTTTTTGGATGAGAATTGCTTTTCGACTGCCGCCATCTTCTTTGTTCAGGTTCAGCATGCTTTCAAAAGTGGTGCCGCTGCCTGCAAAAAAGTCCATAACAAGGGCATTTTTTGGCAAATTGCTGATGCGCAGTAAATGTGTAATAAGACTTACCGGTTTTGGATTATCAAAGCTGTTTTTAGTTTCAAGTAAATCATCCAGATGTTTTTGAGCCGCTCTTGTGCTTTCTACACAATCAATAATATTTTTTGGAATAATTTCCTGCTTTTCATCATTAAAAATTTTTAATCGTGGAACTTGTTTGTAGTCCGGGGCTGAACCAAAATAGATGCGGTTGTTTTTTAAATGTTCTTTCATTTCATCTTCACTGCACATCCATTGTCGTTTCCACACAACGCCGCTTGGAGAAGTGATTGAATAAAAGTTTTTGTGCTTAGGATTGCTGCGGTTTTCTGTAAAAGAGATGCTGCCACTAAACCAGTTCCCTCTTGGATCATTATCAACATTTTTTGTTGCCCAGTCCGAAAATTCAATTTCGCTGAAAGGTTTAAGCTTAGTTTTATCTTTTGCATAACAAAGTGTGTGCTGTTGCAGCGTTCGGGACCAGGTATCTTTTTTTCCTTTGCCGTGAAGCCACATAAAATCGTTTACAAAATTATTTTCCCCAAAAATCTGGTCGCATAAAAGTTTAAGAACATAAAGTTCGCTTTGGTCTATTGCAATAAAAATACAGCCAAAGTCTACAAGAAATTCCTTTGCCAGTTTAAGGCGCCGGCTCATAAAACTAAGCCAGGCTGAATGATTATCTTTTGAAGAAAAGGTGTCGTTGTAAGTAAAAGCGTTGCCTGTATTGTAGGGAGGATCTATATAAATAAAGTGGATTTTCTCTTTATAAAAAGGAATAAGCTTTTGAAGGACAGGATAATTATCACCTTCTATAAAAAGGGAATGGGAATCTGCAGGAAGAGATAATTGTAATTTTGCAGTTTCATCAGGATTATCCCAAAGTTCAGGAAAATCTGTCCAGCTAAAAGTAAACATAGTTAATTATAAAAAATCCAGGGGGAAAAAACAAGAAACGTGTAAGCTTTGTTTTGTAGCATATTCACTTTCTGGTTAGTAATAATGGGGCTTAAATTCTGAAATATTTTTTAAGTTTCTTACTAGTTTACACAAGTTTTTGATAGTATAATTACGGTATGAATAATAGGGAAAAAAATTTTAACGACAAGCCACTAAAAATATTTTTGAGTTATTATAAGCCTCATCTAATTTTTTTTATTCTGGATTTAATTTGTGCTGTTATTATTGCTGCAATTGATGTGGCTTTTCCAATGGTTACCCGTTATTCATTAAATGCCCTTATTCCAAACAAGCAGTTTCGTTTATTTGCCATTTTGGTTGCAGTTTTGCTAGCTGGTTATATTATCCGCAGAGTTTGTAACTGGTTTGTAAACTATTGGGGCCATGTTTTTGGAATTAGAGTTGAATGTGATATGAGGCAGGATGTTTTTAATCATCTTCAAAAACAGTCGTTTTCTTTTTACGACACTCACATTACTGGAAAATTAATGTCTCGTGCCACTACCGACCTATTTGATATTACAGAACTGGCACATCACGGTCCGGAAGATTGTCTCATTGCTATTTTAACTTTCATTGGTAGTTTTGTACTTTTGCTTTCTATAAGATGGGAGTTGGCAGTTGTAGTTTTAGTTGCTCTTCCAATCATCATTCTTATTACAATCCTTTCCAGAAAAAATCTTTCTACAGCATCTCGCAAAGTAAAAGACATTACATCTGAAATTAACGGTCATTTGGAATCCAGCATTTCTGGTATTAGAGTAACTCAGGGTTTTACAAATGAAGATTTAGAAATAAAGCAGTTTGAAAAAAGTAATAAATATTTTAGTTCAGTAAGAGAATGGCGTTTTAAAGCCATGTCTTCTTTTAATGCAAACATAGAATTTTGTAATAATATGCTTGGTCTTTTAGTTCTAGCAACTGGCGGCTATTTTATTATGAAAGGAACAATGGATCTGGCAGATTTAGTTGCAGCAAATCTTTTTGTAGCATCATTTACAACACCAATCAGAAAACTTACAAACTTTATGGAACAGTTTACAACCGGTATGGCAGGTTTTAATCGTTTTCTGGAAATTATGCAGACTGACACAGAAATTAAAGATGCTGAAGATGCTGTAGAAGTTAATAATATCAAAGGAAACATCGCTTTTGAAAATGTATCCTTTGCTTATGGAAAAAACTCATCGGTTTTAGAAAATATTACTTTTGATGTTCAGGCTGGAAAAAAGTTTGCCCTTGTTGGTGCAAGTGGCGGCGGAAAAACTACTATTTGTAATCTTATTCCACGTTTTTATGAAATCACTTCTGGAAAAATCTTGCTGGATGGCATGGATATTCAGAAAATCAAGGTAAAATCTTTAAGAGAAAAAATTGGTGTAGTTCAGCAGGATGTTTTTCTTTTTGCAGGTACAGTTCGTGAAAATATTGCTTATGGAAATCCAGATGCAACAGAAGAAGAAATTATAGAAGCTGCAAAGAGGGCAGAAATCCACGAAGATATTTTAAAAATGCCAAATGGATATGACACTTATGTAGGAGAGAGAGGAATCAAACTTTCTGGTGGTCAAAAACAGAGAGTCAGCATTGCAAGATGTTTCTTAAAAAATCCTCCAATTCTTATTCTGGATGAAGCAACATCTGCATTGGACACTGCTACAGAAATTAAAATTCAACATGCTTTTGATGAACTTTCAAAAGGTCGAACAACAATAGTAATAGCTCACAGACTTTCTACAATTCAAAATGCCGATTGTATTGCAGTTGTAAATGATAAGAATATTGTAGAAAGAGGAAGTCACCAGCAGTTAATGGATTTACGGGGCGAGTATTTCAGATTGAGAGAAAATCAGTTTTAGTTTTAAGGGAATTTTATGCAAAAGATTGAATCAGTTGGAATTATTGGAATGGGAGCTTTGGGGCTTCTTTATGCAAAACAGATTACAGATGGTTTAGGAAAAGACGCATGTTTTTTTGCCATGGATACAAATCGTTTTGAAAAATATAAAAATACTGATTTTTTTATCAACGAAGAAAAGTGCAATTTTTTAATAAAAGACTGCAAAGATTGTACACCTGTTGATTTAGTAATGGTTTGTACAAAATCTACAGGTTTAGATGAAGCAATTAAAAATATGAAAAATCTTGTAGG
>JAKSTH010000182.1 GCA_024402655.1 Treponema sp.
CTTAACACACCATGCACCAGAAGAATACAAGAATGTTCCTGCAGCAAAAAAAACTGCTAAAAAGAAATAACCTTGTTAGTTTAAGTCAGAGCTTTCTTTTTTCTTTACATAAACCATTATAATTCCCAAACTTACCAGCAGCAGGGAAATTATGCCTGTCAAAGCATGCAGCAAATAGTTGCAAACATAATAACAGAAACTGTATGGCTCCAAAAAGATTTATTTTCCTTCATAAAAAAACCTTAAATCTTTCATAATGTCAGCTTGTAAAAAACTACGCTCCAGCAACCTGATTAACTGCTGAAAAAACACCAAAACTGCCAGCCATCATTATAAGACCAGCCAGTAAAACACCAAGCATTACTGCAATTACAGCGTCTTTAAACTTCATATTAAGCATGCTGGCAGCAAGAGTTCCAGTCCAAGCACCAGTTCCAGGAAGAGGAATACCAACAAACAGTAAAAGTGCAATAAACAAACCGGTTCGGCCAGCCTTATTTTCCAGCTTCTGTCCACCTTTTGCCCCTTTTTCTAAAAAGAAGCGGCAGATTCCACCAATATATTTTTTATCCTGTCCCCATTCCAAAAACTTTCTTGCAAAAAAGAAAATTACAGGAACAGGAAGCATATTAGCAATAATACAAATTACAAAAGAAGGAATTACAGGAAGCCCTAAAGCTTGAGAAACTGGAATGGCACCTCTAAGTTCAATTAATGGCACCATAGAAATGAATGCAATCCAAAGATAATTTATAAACATAAAAGCATTTTACCAAAAAAGCAGAGGTAGTAAAAGTAACCCAATCCAGCTAGTTTAAAAACAAATCCACCAGTTCTCTGTTTTCGTCGGAAAATTTATTGTAATATTTTTGTAAATCATGCACATCAATTTGTGTGTCAGACCTGTTTTTCAGATATTCAAAGAAATCTCTTTTCACACGAGCATTTTTGTATGTCTGCAAATAAAAATCTTTTCTTTCCGTTTTTGCTACAACCATAGGAGAATAATGTTGCCTTGATCTGGAAATCTGAATACTAAAACCAGAAATTTCATTCCACGAACAAATCTGTTTTTCTCTACCAGTTACAGTAATTTTATAAATACCGTCGGAATGCAGCTCCCATCTGGCATTTATACAAATTGGAAAAGCTAAAAGAATTAAAACTACACTACCAATAATAAAACCATTTTTCAAAATCTTATACTGCTTTTCACCTTTTGGAACTTTTTTGTGCTTAGGAATTTTTTGATTCTTTCTCTTTTCCTGATACAACTTTTCTTCCATTTTTGCATATGGCATAAAACCGTAAGCCGCCAGCAAAATGATGGGAAGAATAATGTATCCATAGCCCAAAGTTTCTTTATATGCAATAACATCAGGTTTATTACTAACAACAAAATGAGTAATATAAAAAATTGACAGAAATAATCCACCAGCCAAAAAAAGACTTAATACCAGAGAAAGAAATGTTACTACATTTAATTTTAATTTTTTAATATCTTTCTTTTTCATCATTTTTTCCAAAATTAAGGATTCGCAACAATTCCAGTAAACAGCATCACATCATTTACATTATCCATAATAACATAACAGAACGGATGATCTGCAGTAAAATAAAAATTAGGGATTACCGAAACCGAAGCTGATTTTGCAAAAGACATTGTTACTGCCACAGCCTTAGTTTTTTCTTCATCAACACTAACCTTTGTTTCATGAAGGATTTCATCTATAAATACAGTTTCATTTGTATCAAAAATATTAGAAAAATCAGAAGAAGATTCAAAAATATCTGTAACACCAAGATTCTGCAATTGCTTTTTAAGGTCAGTGCTAATATCAGTGTTAAATTTTGGAAGAGAAACTTCTACAGTTTCATAATCACTATCTTTAATAAAAGACGAAAGCAGATTATTCAATTCCAATTTCGAAAAATCATACTCTTTTTCAACAGGAAGAATACAAATCATAGAGTAGCCTGTATCTGCATACATAAGCTGAATCATCTGAAATTCTTCATTTTCTGTGTATTTATAAAATTCACTATTATGCATCATTTGAACAGAAACAGTTTTATCTTTTGTAACATAAAAATCTTCTGCAGTAGTTTCATTTTTCTTAAAAGGATCTTGCCATTTTTGATTAAAATACAAAGCATTCAAAAAACAAAGTTTTGTGTCCGATGGCAAATCGTTTTTTAAAAATTTTGGAATCTCATTTTCAGTAACTTTTTTAATATATTTATTAATCTGATTTGTAGTTTTAGACCCTTTAGAAAAATCAACCGAAAAAAGACTGGAATTTATGTTTGCCAGAAAATCTGAATAGCTTTCTTTTACAGGAAGATTATTTTGCACCCAAATTGAATTGTAATTATTTTCCAGATTAGAAAAATATTGCTGAATCTGAACATCATCCTTTTTTTCATTCAGTTCAAGAAGATTATTAATCTGATCTGCCGTTTCACCATCACAAGCATTGCTTATTAAATAAAGAAGATTATAAATTGATGTGCCGGAAAAAGACAGATTTTCACCTTTCACATACATCTGATGAAACATTTTTTCAGAAAAAGAATTAATGCTATTTGAAACTTCAGAGTCAATCTTCACTTTCTGTTTCTCCTGAGACAGAGCCGAACAACTTAAAAAAAATGGGATGGAAATTAAAAATATAAAAATCTTTTTGTACATTTATTTTCTCTCTTTCCTTGAATAGTAATAAATAATCATCTGATTTACAATGCAGACAAATCATCAAAAGGAATATAAAATGAAAGTCCTTACAAATACAAACATTTAAAATTAACAGATAAACTGAGATTCATATGCATTACGAAAAAATCGTTAAAGGAATTTTTAAAGACAGACCAAACCGTTTCATTGCTCATGTAGAAATCCAGGGAAAAGTGGAAACAGTCCATGTAAAAAACACAGGGCGATGCAAAGAACTGCTGATTCCAGGATGCACAGTAATTCTGGAAGATTTTAGAAATCGCAGCGGCTTTGAAAACAGAAAAACAAAATTTGACTTAATTGCTGTATATAAAAAGATTGAAAGCACCCATCCTCTTGGAAATAAAGATAATCATTTATTAATAAATATGGACAGTCAGGCACCAAATAAGGTTGTAGCAGAATGGCTGACTCTTCAAGACTATGATTTTGTAAAACCAGAATACACTTACGGAAACTCCAGAGTCGATTTTTATATGGAAAAAAAGACCACCGCCTCAGAAAAGCCAGGAGCACTCCCAAATCAAAAGTATCTTATGGAAGTAAAAGGCTGTACTTTGGAAAAAAATGGAATCGG
>JAKSTH010000183.1 GCA_024402655.1 Treponema sp.
ATAATTGATGGAAAGGGCTTCCGTCGCTGACGCTCCGGAGTAACCTAACTGAAAAGAGAAAAGGAGATAGAAATTATACTATGGCAAGCGTGGACTGGATGAAAATGACCGTGCAGAAAGCCGGCGGACTGGCTAAGCTGCATCTGAGCAAAGACAAACGTGAGTATGGCAATCACAGCAATCCCGACATTGATACAAGTCTTTCGCACAACAACTACAACATAGGCTGTTCTGATACACCGGATATGATGAGAGCTTTGAAAAAGCGTAATGATGAAGTAGACAAGTTCTATCCACCACAGAAAGTTAGAAAAGACAGGGTAGTGGCATGTAGTCTGTATTGTCCTTGTCCAAAGGAAATATCTAAACTAGGTTCAGAAGAAGAACGAAAGTTCTTTGAAGGTGTGCATCAGATTTATGAGAACTTCTTCGGAAAAGAAAATGTGCATGGCAGCTTTGTTCATTTGGATGAAATACACGAGTATACGGATAAGGATGGTACCAGTAAAGAAAGCCTGGCTCATGCTCATACAATTGTTTCAGCTTATACTGAATGGACTGAGAAAGATAAGAAAACAGGGGAATTAATAGAACGAAAAGGCATCAACGGAAAGAATTTTGAAAAAAGAGACAGATATAACAAGCTTAATAATCAGATAAATGATTTTTGCATCAAAGAATGGAATATAGAATTCCTAAACGGAGGAATTGCTCAGAAGAAAAAAGTCGAAGAACTTAAAGCTGAAAACAAATTGAATTCTCTAAAGAAAAGTATCAATTCAGAAAAAAATAATAAAGAAATAATTCAGCAACAAATAATTGACGCCAAACGTCAATTAAAGGATGTACAGAATTCAATAGAGGAATTATTAGGAGAGAAATGGAATTCCCGACATAGACCTCATTCTATTTTGAAAGAATTAGACCGAATACAAAAAATGTGTTCTGATATCAGTGAACAAAAAAATGAATATGATAAATTATCGGTTAAAATACAGGAACAACAAAATGCTTATAAATCTGCATCAGAAGATCTACAAAAAATAGAATCAGAACTGGATGTACTAAAAAGCCAAACAACAAAAGAAGCTATACTTCAGAATATAAACATACCACAACGTCCAAAAATGATTGAAATACAATCTGAAAGTAAATGGAAGTCAGAAAACTCAAACTTTAAAGGCACATTACTGAAATCAGCAGAAAAAATGCAACATGAAGCTTATCTTCAATACACAAATACAGTAAATGAAGATAATAAAAAAATTAAATTGCTACAGAATGAATGGGATGAAATATACAAGCCATATCAAGTGGCTCAAGAGTTACTTGAACGTGAAAAAGATATCATATCTATTCAACAAAGCATCGAAGAAGAAATAGAACAAAGAGCAAAGGAACTCGCAACAATACACGAAGAGAATGCTATTATAGCTTTTAAAAATGCCGAAATAGAAAAAAATAGCGCAATTAAAGAAAAAAACGAAGCAATTGAAGAACGAAATAAAGCAGTAAAAGAATTAGATACAGCAATAGAAATCGGATATAATAAGGCAAAAAAAGAATTTGATTTAAAAGTGAGCGAAATCAAATCTAAACTGGTACAACAAGCTAACAAATTAGTGCAAGAGAAATATCAGGAAGTCAAAAAAATAGAAAAAGCTGCGATTGAGGAAAAAAATTTAGCTATTCAAGAACGTGACAACGCTTTAAATAAAGCAAAAACAGCTGAAGAACGTGGATATAATAGGGCTAAACAAGAATATGAAACCTATATAGAAGCTTATGAAGAATACACTGATATAAAAAGAGCAGATATTGAAGACGAACGTGATGACAAGCTTGGATACAATACGATTGGAGGCATGTGCCGATAAAAGTAGAAAACAACGCACGTACAAAACTGGTATATACTCTATACCGGTTTTGCACGTGCGTTTCTTTAAATATAGAAAAAACCGAAAGTAATCAAAATACTTACGGTTTTAGTGTTGCATTCTTCTACAAAATATGTTAGAATAAATTTGTTAAAGAAAATACAAAAGTCCATGGTGCAAACATGGACTCTTGCGGTGAACATACAAGGAATCAGCTCGTATATCCACAAAAATTTCTTTACAATCAAATTCTATCATATATTCGTATGAATGTCAATACAATGGTAATTTTTTATATGAGCCATATTTTAATTTTGTATGTATGCATAAGAGTTTGATTGATAGATTAATGGATATTATCACTCCTTGTAAGTTCGCAAAGAATTTATAAGGAGTTTTTTAATATGGAACAGTTAATTTTCAATACTACAGCAAAGGCTATCCGATATGGAGATATACCAAATAAGTGTAAAGAGTTATATGAACTTATCATAGACCGTAAAGAACAGGAAGAAAAGTATGGACTTGATCCATGGAGCTATAAAGATTATGCTAAGTATATGAATTGTACAACTAGGACAATATCTCGTCATGTAAAAGCCCTGAAAGAACTGGGATTAATTACAGTACAGAGAGTCAATGGATTTGTTACAGAATACTTTCTGAAAAATATTATTGGCAGTAAGTTTCATGAACAGAGCAGACATCAGGAATTATTTGTTCCGATAAAAAATAAACCGGAACAGAATACTAAAGAAGAATATAAATACGAATCAGCTCTTGATTCATCACAGCTGCAGCTGAAAGCTTATATCGAAAAAAAACTTAATATTCATCTTTCGGATAATAAAGTACTGATATTAATCGAAGAGGCTAACGCTAACACAAGTATTGATAACAAGGAACGTTTCAAAATTATCATGCAGTGTACAAATAAAGCAGCTGAATATAATCCAATCAATCCATTTGGCTATCTCAAAAAGCTTATTAAGACATTTACCGAAGAACAGGAGAATGTAAAAGCAGTTCCAGAGCAGAAAGATACACTTGAATATGAAGATATAGCTAAATCATTATCATATAAGCTTGAATGGGATTACGATAAGAGTTATCACTTATCTGTAAAACAGTGTAATGCCCTTATATCTGTAGCTGTAAAAAGATGTGGAATAGCTGTAGAACGTGCATATAACTTCATCTTATTCGATATAATTAGCCAGATTAGAAACCTTGATATTAAGGATATGTTCGCCTACATAAGGGTTATGATTCTAGGTTTTCAACAGAATTGTTGAGACCGATGACATTACTGTCACTGGATTACTATATATACAAAAATATAATAGATTTGATTTATTCAGCATAGCAGAAATGGATATTATTATATTTCATTTTCTTTTATGATAGTTTTTTCTTATGGTCT
>JAKSTH010000184.1 GCA_024402655.1 Treponema sp.
CAATCAGCATTCCGTTCATCGGCACAAAAATCCTTCAGAAATTTATTCCATTGTAATGCCGACTTATCATACTTTGCATAGGTTTTCTTTCCATAATAAATATCCAGCAAATCTCCCAAAGTAAAAGCTTCATCACCAGATTCCTTCACTGCCTTAACAGTTGCCACCATATCTACGTTGAATTTGAAGGGCTTTATTCCAGTCTGAGTTTCAAAAAACGCACGAAACTTTGGGCCAAAAGTAAAACCACATTCAATAATCCCTGTGCTTAGAGTTAGTTCATTAACAGTTTTTTTACAGCTCCTCTTTACAGCGGGCTTTTTTACCGGCAGCACAATCTCCCCGCAAAAGTACTTTTCAATCACCTTGTTCAATTCAATTTTACTGCCCGCTGCCATAAGCCCATGAGCCTTACAGATTTTTATAAGCTCATCTCTGTACCAGTAGTATTTGGAGAATTCTTCAAAAGTTTTTATATTATCAAAATCAGGTCGCTGCATTTTACTTTTTATGGGCGGTAATGATTGTATAACTGTAAGCATTTACAGTAATGATGCCACATCCAATATCCACATACCAGTTTTTGCCTTTGCGGGAAATCTTTTCACCCTGCATGCCAGCGAGTTTTATCTGATTTTTACACCAGTCCACAACATCATCACATTCAAGAGTAAGGTTTCTTTTAATTCGATCAATTCCCATTTCTGTTGTGTGAAGTTTGTCCAAGTTTTTTATCAATTCGTTTTCTATCATAATACTAATTTGATTATAGTATATTTAATATGACAATAGTATGTCATATTATAGACACATTTTTGCTTCGCAAAAACCGGGCGTTCCACACTTCGCTAACGCTCTAAGTCCTCACTCCTCAGCTCACAGATGTTCGCATCGTCGCTCCGGTCTTCTCGGGCTAAAGCCCTCGGTGTTCCATGCCCTTGTGCATTTTTTTAATTTCGGCATTAATTTCAAGCCGTAACTTTTCGGGTTCCAGTACTTGCATTGACGAACCAAAACTAAGAATCCAGCTTTTTATCCAGTATATGTCTGGAACCGATAAAGTCAGAATTTTTGTTTTATCATCAGTTTCTTCTATCGAATCAACTTTGTATTCATCTAAAATTCTGTAAACTTCAGAATCTGCAACACGAACTTTCAGCTGAATAAAGTTTGTGATTCTATCTCCACCATAATCACCTTTGTTTTCTTCTTCTGGAAAATCCTTTTCTTCCACAGAGATTTCATCTTTTAAAATCAAAAGATTGCGGATTCGGCTCAGTTTAAAATAGCGGGGAGCATTACGGGTTTTGCAAAAGCCATACAAATACCAGGCCTGCCCTCGGAAAATAATTTTCCATGGATCTACATGGCGCAAAGAATTTTCGCTGCTTCCAGAAAAATATTCAAAGCTAACTTGCCGACGGTTTAAGATTGCCCATTTTAGATTTTTGAATGTTTCTTTAATTTCGTTTTGTTCTGGGTTCCAAGTGGCAAAATCAACTTTAATCCAGTCTGCATTGGCAGAAGTTATTGCCTTAAGTTTTGATATTGCACCAAGGGATGCCGTAGAGCCCGCGCCAACACTTAAAGTCTGAAGGGCTTGCACACTTGAAAGAATTTCCTGTTTTTCATCTTCCGTAAGAATTGCTTTATCTAAAGTATATTTTTCTGCCAGTTGAATTCCGCCGCCTTTGCCTTTTGTAGTTACAACCGGCACTCCTGCAAGATTCAATGCATCTACCCAGCGGTAAATTGTTCTTGTGGAAACGCCAAAATGTTTTGCCATTTCAGCGGCAGTTACAATTTTGCGTTCCAGGATGATGTAGGTTAATTCAAACAAATGTTCAGTCTGCAATTTGCGCTTCCTTTTTATGTCCCAAGTGAATGCCAATGTGACCGATTCCCAAAATAATTGTGGCTGCTCCTAAAAATGGATTCATACCATAAACCGCAAGCATTCCGCTGGCTAAAACTGGAAGTGTGGCTCCAGCTACAGGAATCCCCAAAATACTGCTGTAAAAATCTTTCATTGTTTTTTCACTTTTAAAATAGCGGATCCAGTAGATTTCATACAAAATCATCAAAATAAATGATGCTAAAAGCCACAAACTCCACCAGGTAAATCCGTGAAAATTGAAATCAGAAAAAATCAAAAGCAGACCGCTGACTAAAACTTCACCTACACGTTCAAAAAGGCCAAGAACCTTATTTTCATTTTTTGCATATTTTTCATAATCCTTAGGCTGATTTTTTGTCCAGACTAAATTTGGAATCATGAGCATTAAAATAAAAGCTAACCCAACATATGAAAAACCAAAGTGCATTAATTTTCTCCTAAAAAAGTTTTGTAAAATCCATTTTGTTATATAAAACCCGATGGATTTGCACAATATCGTCTTCTACAACATAAAAAATATAATAATTACGAACAGGACAGATTCTATAACCTTTTGCCTTTAAAGTAGGGTCATTAGGTTGATGGTGGGCAAAGGGGAAATCAGATAATTTCAAAACAGCTGCCTCATAATCATCAATCAATGGATTTGAAGAAACTTCTAATACATTTTCCCAATAATTTACAATGCGTCTTAAATCAAGTTTTGCCTGAGTAAAAATATCAACTTTATATTTCAAAATTCCCTCCTTAAATAATTATTTCTTTCTCAAACTTTCAAGAAACTCAAAAGCATCCGTCCCCTTATCACCATTGGCAATGTCCATTTGAACTTCAGCCAGTTTTGCGTAAACTTCAAATTTGGTGAGTTTTTCTTCCAGGGTAAGATTTGCATTTTGGAGGGATGAAGCTACTGAAAATAGCATTGTAGCAAATTCTTCTAAAGAGGAATTTTGAATTGTGTTTTTAGCAGGGGAATCTACAAAATCAACTTTATTATCTATTAATACGTCATAAGGAACATTGTAGATTTTCTGAAGTTTGCGGATAACTTCTACAGGAGGCTCAACTTCACCTGTTTCATATTTCATATAAGACTGTCTGGAAACGTCCAGAAGTTTAGCCATTGCAGTTTGTGTATAGCGATTTTTTTCGCGCAATCTAATAAGGATTTCTTTCATGATTTTAATATAGCATAGAAAAATATATTTGACAACAAAAGAATTCTATTTTGACAATAATAATTTACTTTTGTAAATTAGCACAAATTCAGAAGTCCAGAAATTGCAGCCTCGTTATACTCGTTTACACAGCTAGCTGAGAATCAACGAGGTATTGTAGAAAGCATTTGTTTTAATATTTACATTTCGTACAGCT
>JAKSTH010000185.1 GCA_024402655.1 Treponema sp.
ATTTAACTGTATCAGAAATTGAAGAAATTTGTTCATTGGCAGAACAGATTATTGTTGATCCTAAATCTTTTAATGATGTGTGTCGCGGGAAAATTCTTGCGACACTTTTTTTTGAACCAAGTACTAGAACAAGACTTTCTTTTGAAGCTGCAATGCTTCGTTTAGGTGGTTCAGTAGAAGGTTTCTCTGATGCAAACAATACTTCTACATCAAAAGGTGAAACTTTAGCAGATACAATTCGTGTTGTTTCAAGTTATGCAGATGTAATTGCAATGCGCACACCAAAAGAAGGTGCTGCCCTTTTAGCTAGTAAATATTCGGCTTGTCCAATCATTAATGCAGGTGACGGTGGTCATTATCATCCAACACAGACATTAACTGACCTTGTAACAATCCGTCAGTTGCTTGGTGGCTTGGAAAATCATACTGTAGGTTTCTGTGGAGACTTAAAGTTTGGTCGTACAGTTCACTCCCTGGCAGAAGCTTTGCGCCACTTTAAAGGAAATAAGTTCATCTTTATCAGTCCAAAAGAACTTACTGTACCAGATTATTTGATTACAAATGTTCTTGAACCTGCCGGCGTAAAATATGAAATTGTAGAAAGTCTTGATGAAGTAATGGGCGAACTTGATGTTTTGTACATGACTCGTGTTCAGAAGGAACGTTTCTTTAATGAACAGGATTATATCCGCTTAAAGGACAGCTACATTCTTGATTCAGAAAAAATGAAACTTGCACGCAAAAATATGATTATTCTTCATCCTCTTCCACGTGTAAATGAAATTACTCCAGATATTGATGATGATCCACGCGCAGCATATTTCAAACAGGTAAAATATGGTATGTATGCCCGCATGGCTCTTATTGCAAAATTAACAGGTTCAATCTAAGGAGAAGCAGATGTTAAATGTAACTACTATAAAAAATGGTCTTGTAATTGATCATATTCGTGCTGGTTCTGGCTGGAAAATTTATCAGTGGCTTGGTCTTGATAAATCTCCTTTTACTTCCTGTTTGATTCAGAATGTTCCTTCAGAAAAATCAGGAAAAAAAGATATCATAAAAATCGATAATATTATCAATATTGATTATTCGGTTTTGGGATTTATTGATCCAAATATCTGTGTAAATGTAATTGAAAATGAAAAAATTGTACGCAAAATTACAATGGAATTACCTTCTAAAGTTCAGGGGGTTTTCAACTGTAAAAATCCACGCTGTATTACACAGACAGAACATTATGTAAAACCAACCTTTATTCTTGCAGATAAAAATAAAGGTATTTACAAGTGTGAATATTGCGATACTTTATATCTTGCAGGTAGCGAAAAATAATGACAAAAGCAACTCTTATCTATAATGCCCGCTTATTGGACGAATTAATGGATTGTCCAGGCGCTGTTTTAGTAGAAGACGGAAAAATCCGTGCGGTTTTTCAAGGCTATTTCACTTCTCCAGACACAGCTTCTGCAATGGCACATTCTGTTCTAGCAGAAGATGGTTGCGAAATGAATTCTAAACTGGACTTGTATGATGCACGAGGTCTTACAATTACTCCGGCTTTTATAGATATGCATGTTCATTTAAGATATCCGGGTCTTACACAGAAGGAAGATCTAAATTCCGGACTTCATGCTGCAGCCGCTGGTGGTTTTGGAACTATTGTTGCAATGCCAAATACCAAGCCCGTTGTTTCTTCTATGATGATGGCAATGGGTATTGAAAAAGAAGCAGAAGAAATTGGTCTTACACATCTTTTTCAGACTGTCAGCATTACTAAAGATTTTGGTGATGAAGATATAAGTCATCTTAAAGATTTGGATAAGACTTATATTCCAGTAATTTCTGAAGATGGAAAGGATGTTCTTAAAGCAGATGTTATGCTTGCGGCTATGAAAATTGCCGGTGAAAAAGATATTATTGTTGCCTGCCATTGTGAAGATGAATCTTTAGGTAAGTGTGCAAAACCTTTGCGTGCAGAAGGTACTTTCGAAAGTATTACAAAAGCTAATGAATATCTGGCACTTGCAGAAGATTCCGCAACAATCAGAAACCTTATGCTTGCAAAAGAAGCCCGCTGTAGAATTCATGTGTGTCATGTAAGTACAGCCAATTCAATTGATGCTATTCGTGCTGCAAAAGAAGAATTTTACAGTCCATTAATGGTTACCTGCGAAGTTACACCACATCATCTTGGTCTTAGTGGTACAGATGAAGAAAATATTCATAATATTGTAAATCCTCCATTAAGAAGTGAAGAAGACAGAATGTATTTGATTGAAGCACTTCGGGATGGAACAGTGGATGTTATTTCTACAGACCATGCACCACATACAGAAGAAGACAAGAAAAATGGCAGCCCGGGTTTTACAGGAATGGAAGTTTCTTATGCTGTATGTAATACAGTTTTAGTAAAAGAAAATAATTTTAATCCAAGAAGATTAAGTCAGCTTATGTCTGCTACTCCTGCTAAAATTCTGGGACTTCATAAAGGGGCACTCAAAACAGGTTATGATGCAGATTTAACTTTACTGGATCCTGATGAAGAATGGGTTGTTGATTCAAGGATGTTTAACAGTAAAGGAAAGTTTACTCCATTTAATGGCAAAACTTTAACAGGAAAAGTTCATGCTTTATTCCTGAATGGTAGAAAAGTCTACGAAAGATAATGAAAAAATATGAAAAAAATTTAAAAAAATTAAAATTTTTTTTAAATTTTTCTTTTCATAGAAACACAGTTTGTGATATTATTTTAAATGGTGCATGTCTTGACTTGAAGTCGGGAAAGTTGCACAAGGAAGTCAATAAATGAAAAACGCTTACGTAAACCGTATTTGGGAAGAAGTAAAGGCTAAGAATGCAAATGAACCTGAATTTCTTCAGGCCGTAGAAGAAGTTCTCACAACTCTTGAACCAGCTGTTGATCAGATGCCAGAGTTGGAACCTAATGCAATTCTTGAACGTTTGGTAGAACCAGAACGTGTAATCATGTTCCGTGTTCCTTGGATGGATGATGCTGGAAATTATCACGTAAACCGTGGTTTCCGTGTTCAGTTCAACAGTGCTATTGGTCCTTACAAAGGTGGTCTCCGCTTCTCTAAAGAAGTAAACCTTTCAGTTCTTAAGTTCCTCGGATTTGAACAGGTTCTTAAAAACTCTCTTACAACACTCCCTATGGGTGGTGGTAAAGGTGGTTCAGACTTTGATCCACATGGAAAATCAGA
>JAKSTH010000186.1 GCA_024402655.1 Treponema sp.
ATAATCCTGAATGGAAATACTCAAAACGAGATTCAGCCCGAGGTATTATTATCTTTTCAGAGAATAAAGAACCTCCTTTTAATCCAGCAGATAAAATTGCTCTGGTTTATGCTGAAAAACTTGGTTATTATAAATTTCCAGGTGGCGGCATTCATAAGGATGAAAATAAAATTCAAGCTTTAATCCGGGAAGTTTCAGAAGAAGTAGGACTCAGTGTAATTCCTGACTCTGTAAAAGAATATGGAGTTATTCCTCGCTTTCAAAAATCCAGTACATTTGCAGAAACAATTTTTGATCAGGAATCTTTCTACTATTTTTGCCAGGTTGGAGACGGTTCCCACCAGCAGAATCTGGATGATTACGAAGCAGAAGCAGGTTTTAAACTTCAAATAACAACAATTGAACAAGCTGTTAAAAAAAATATGCAATATGCCAGTGATAATCCTTTTGATCTGGCCATGGTGATTAGAGACACAAATGTACTGCAGCTTTTATGTGGAAATACACCTGAACCTTCTACCGCCGCCGCGGAATTTTTACTGGATCAGGCATATGAACAAAATCCGGGACCATGGAAGCAGCATTCTTATGAAGTTGCCCTCGCAGCTAAAAAAATGGCTCTCGCAATAAAAGAAAATCACGGAACTATGGACCCTGAAAAAGCTTATGTCTATGGATTACTTCACGACATTGGCCGCCGCTGTGGAGTTACATATTTGCGTCACATTTTAGACGGTTACGAATACCTTGCTGCCATGGGTTATGAAAATGCAGCAAGAATCTGTCTGACACATTCTTTTAACAACAAAAATATGGATGAATACATTGGGGACAAAGATACAAGTCCAGATCAGATGGAAAAAATCATGACCCTGCTGAATTCTTATGAGTACAATGATTATGATAAGTTAATACAGCTTTTAGATGCTACCTGCAACGCCGACGGAACAAAAAATCTGGAAGCAAGAATGAACGATGTACGCGAAAGATATGGCTCTTATCCTAAGGCAAAATGGGATAAGAACTTTGAGCTAAAAGCATATTTTGAAAAATTAATGAACAAAGATTTGTATGAAGTAATTAATTAGTCTGCTCACCCCTTACTTTAATAAAAGCAAGGGCAGCGTTTGATATTGCAGGGATTTTCTTAGAAAACTCGTTTAAAATCATCAGGATTCTTCTTATATTTTTCATATAATTCTTTAAATCTCAGATCTGTTAGTTTTCTAATAGCATTGTTTTTGTCAATCACATAGGCTTCACCTTGTGAAGCTGAAATTTTATAAGCACCTTCTTCATCATACCAGTAAGAAGTTGTAAAGGATATAATATATTCTATATTTCCTTCTTTGTAGTAATAACAGTTAGCTCCAACCTCATTATGATCTGTTGTTTTGGTAGTAACATATGTTACTTTTTTAGTTTTTAAATCGATGTAATAACAATGAACAGGACACCATTCAAACCCCCTTCCATCTGGAGATGAATGAAAACCTACTAAAAGACCATTATCTGTAACTGCAAGCGCGTCTTTATAAATCGTTGCATAAAAACCAGTCCAGTCATTTTCATCAAGAGTCTTGAGAAAAATTTCTTCCCCATTATATTGTAAATAAACTTTACATTCTAAAGGATCAGAATAATTATATTTTTTAATAATAGCCCACTTCTTCGTTCCATACTCTTCTTCATCAGTGGTAATTCGTTTAATATAGCCGCCAAAGACCCAGCCTTTTGTTTCCAATGGCAATAGTTTTCCATCTCTATCTTTAGCACCTTCTTGTGTAGAAATTTCAATCCACCAGGATTTTATACCGTCAATTTCATCAGTTATATAGTCCCTGGTTTCTGGATCAGTATTGATTTTTAATACATCAACCTTAGAACCAGCCTTAATTGTACAAATCACTTCTCCCTGCAGACTTGGTTCACTTCTCATTCGTAAATTTTCTGTAACGTAAGCTGAACTTTCAATAGCAAATAAACATACACCAGTAAAAAAACTTAAAATAAATAAAAACAGTTTTTTCATAAATTACCTCAAAAAAACTTCAACTAAAGTCTGGGCATCTTTTATAATATTTTCAACTTTGCAATATTCATTTGGCTGATGTGCCTGATCATCAAGGGTACTCCAGACAACTGCATCAATTCCTTCACGACGAAGTTCTGCACCAACAGTACCGCCGCCAATTCCAATGAATCTTGGGTCGATTCCGTGAACTGCTTTTATTGCATCAGAGAGTTTCTTTGCCACAGGAGCATCTTTACTTGTAGCAGGACTTTCTGATTTTTGCGGACAAGTATATTCAATTTTTACACCATGAATTTTTTCTACTTCCCTGCACTGTTCATCTACTTTTTCAATTACATCTGAAAGTTTGTAGCATGGAAGAATTCTGCAGTCCATACAGAAAGTGTCTTCACCAGGAATAATATTTATGCTGTCTACATTCTTTGCTCTTTTTGTTGGCTGGAAAGTTGAATAGTCTGGTTCAAAAAGAGAATCTTTTTTATTGAAGATTTTTTCCAGATTATGAAGACGCAGTGTTAAATCAGCAGCAGCAAGACAGGCATTTGCACCACTATCCGGGCGACTTCCGTGAGTCTGCTTGCCCATTACATGAACCTGAAGCCACAAAAGATTTTTTTCTGCAATTTCAATTGTAGAGCCCTGAGGATCTCCTCCATCAGGAATCAATACTAAATCTGATTTTCTAAAAAGCTTTGTATTGTTAATAAGCCAGATAATTCCGTAGTTGCTTCCATTTTCTTCATCAGCAGCAAAAAGAAGTTTTACTGTATGAGCAGGTTTAATACCATTTTTAAGTAAATACAAAGCTGCAAAAACAGAAGAAACCAGGCCCTGCTGATTATCTTCTACACCACGGCCATAAAGTACGCCGTCTTTTTCTACACATTCAAAAGGATTTGTTTTCCAAAGAGTAATATCTCCAGTTGGAACTACATCCAGATGTGCCATTACCCAAACACGGCCATTATCCTGGGCTTCTGGAATAGAGCCGGGAATTGTTACAACTAAACTAGGTCTTACTCCGGCAGAAACTCTTGAATCAGGGGCTTCAAAACGCTGAACATTTTCAAAACCATTTTCTTTAAGCCATTTTTCAAGAGCCGCACATTTTAATGCTTCACCATCCCCACCACCTTCAGGAGCAATAGCCGGAATAGAAGTAAGTAATTTTTCCAGTTCAAC
>JAKSTH010000187.1 GCA_024402655.1 Treponema sp.
AAATTCAAGTCTGGATAAAATAATCACTGTTTTTACTTTACAACCAGATGGCTTCGCTAAGAACTTTATTGGCCTTTAATTCTTCTACGCTTACAACGTTAAAGATGTACCAGGCTCTTTCTTCTTCTGTCATCTGGCTGATTTCTTTTTCGCCTTTTTTTGCTGCAATTCTGTTTTCAATGCTTTCTATAGATTCTATTTTTCTTTGAACTTCGGCAGCGTGCTGTTCCCATTCAATTTTTTTCTGGGCAAGAGCTTCTTTTAATTTGTCCGATTTTATACCACCGTTCATTATCTTCTTGATTTCATTCAGAGAAAATCCTAATTCCTGCAGTTCTACCAGAGCATTCAACTGTTTTACCTGATCTGCAGAATAATATCTGTAGCCATTTTCTGGATCAATTTTAAAAGGCTTGATGATTTCTTTCTGTTCGTAAAGGCGCATTGCTTTGGGAGTAACTCCAAAAAAATCTGCAATTTCGCTGATGGTCATCAAATTGTCTTTCATAATGTCTCCAGAATTTTCTTGACTCTTCCCTTGGGGCAAGGTTTAGGTTTTTGTTATGGACATTGTAACAATAATACTTAAAAAACAAAAGTTTCGGATTATTTCTGCTTTTACAGTAAATCTGATTTTACTTGGGATTGTATTTATGTGGAACAAGGGACTTTCTGATCTTATTAATTCAATTACGAGAGGTCTGTCCCCTTCAACTCCTTTGATAATTCATCTGTCAATTATTCTGTTTTTTTATGTTCTTTTCAGCGGATTTTCCAGCTTTGTTTCTAACTGGTCTTGTGAACAAATTAATTACGAAATCCGCAGGCTTTATGTTGATAATGTGACCTCCAAGGGAGCTGAAGAACTTAGTCGTCTTTCTGCAGGTGGTGAAAGTTCTAAACTGTTGAATGAAGTTTCTTCTGTCTGTGGTTTTATTAGTGGAAATCTTTTTTTCATACTGGAAAGCGCTATTAAGTTTACAGGAACATTCTGCTGGTTTTTAATTTTGAATCCTTTGTTTGCAATTGCAACAAATCTTCCGGTTTTTCTGATTTTAATTTACGTGTCTTTTACCAGTCGGATTCTGAAAAACTATTCAATTAAATGTAATGAAGAAAAAGAGAATATTAATGCTTTGACAGAAACAATCATCACTTTGTTTCCAATTATAAATCTTTACAAGGTGCAGAAACTCATAGGACAGAGATTTGTTGCTTCCTTGGAAAATTGGGAAAGTGTTTCTGTTATGGCGGAAAGAAAAAAATCTGTGCTGATGTCACTTTCGGCTTTTATGACTTGTATTCCTTTAGTGCTGACGGTGTGGCTTGGAGGAATTTTTATAATCCGAGGAAAACTGACTTTTGGTGAGTTGTATATTTTTATCAATTTGTCTGGAAATGTTTCTGGAGTTTTGATGAATATGCCGGCCTTTATTGGTCAATTACGGGTGTTCGCAGGAAATTTAAGGAGAATAAAGTGATTGAAATTAAAAACTTGAATTATGGATACGGTGAAGTTCCAGTTTTGAAGGATTTGAATCTAACTGTAAAAAAGTGTGAAAAGATTGGAATCGTTGGTGAAAGCGGATGTGGAAAATCAACTTTAATCAAATTGATTTCGGGATTGTATAAGAGAGAATCTGGAGTGATAAAAGTTAGCGGCGAAATGGCGGTGGTGATGCAGTCTTTAAGCCTTTTTCCTTTGACCATTAGAGAGAACATTACCTGCGGCCATGAAATTACAGAGGAAAAAATCAGACTGGCGTTGAAGATTGCTCAGCTTGAAGAGTGGATTTCAACTTTACCGGATGGACTTGATACTTTTGTTGGTTATAGGGGAAATCAGGTTTCTGGGGGACAGGTTCAGAGAATTTCTATTGCCAGAGCCATAGCTAAAGATGCTGATATTCTGATTCTGGACGAAGCAACTTCTGCCTTAGATTCAACTACCTCCGAAAAATTGATACAGGCCTTGTCCGAGTGGTGGAAAAACAAAACAGTTATTTCCATTGCCCACAGACCGGAGGCTCTAAGCTTTTGCAATAAAATTTACAGATTGGAAAATGGTTTTTTAAGTCTTGTGGGCGGGGTTACACAGACGCAGGAATTAAAATGCTGAAAAAATTAAATGTTCGTGGAAAATACATTCTTCTTTTGGTTTTGAGAATTCCCTTTGAAGCTTTAAGAACTTTTATAAATTCCCTTTTTTTGAAGGAAAGTTTTACGGCAATTGAAAAATCAGATTTTCAAAAATTAAGCGCTGTCTGCGGTCTTTTTCTGCTGGAGTTTTTAATTCTATTTGCCTACAACGGAACCGTCTGGCGATTTTTTGGAAGTCTGTATGCTAGAATGCAGGCGGGCTTAAAGAAGCTTTTACTACAAAGTCTTATGAAAAAGTCGGTAGAGGAAATTGATAAAAAATCCACTGGAGATTTATTATTCAGTTTTAATGTAGATGTAGAAAAAGCCCTGGCAATTTATGGAGAACCCTGGAATCTGGTGTTTTTACTAAATGGCATATTTAATCTGATTATTTCTTCTATATTAATGATACAGGTAAGTCTAAAGCTTTTCTTTCTGGTGATTATTTTTGTTCTTCCATTAATCATCATTACAAATTATGTTATTTCATCAAAATTAAAACAGCTTCAGACAGAAATCCAAAAAGTTAGTGGAGAACTTACAGAGATGTATGCTTCATTAATCAATTTGTTTGATATTGTTCGGTTATATGATTGTGAGGATTTTTTAAAGAATAAAATTGATAATAAAAATCTGGAGCTAAAAAAATTGAGTATTAAAAAAGGATTTTATGTGGCATTAAACGCTGGTTTATTTCCCTTGATTGGTTTATCAGGTTACTTGGTTCTAATGATTTGTGGCGGCTCTATGATGTTGGCGGGGATTATTACTTATTCAACATTGTTATACGTCTGTCAGTTAAGAGGTGGCATTCTTCCTGCTACTCAGATGATTATCAATAGCAGTATGAATATAAAAATGAATAAGGTGAGTTTGAAAAGAATAAGGGAAATTTTGTAGATGGACTCAGCAATTTTTTTATGAAGATTATGCTATAATTTTTTTAGAAAAAAATGTGTATAGAATGGTTATTTTTTGATGTGGGAAACACACTGGTTGATGAAAGTAAGGCTTACGAAACCAGACTTCGGGAAGCGGCTGCTTTAATCGGTAAACCTTATGAACTG
>JAKSTH010000188.1 GCA_024402655.1 Treponema sp.
CTGTTGGAATTTTTTCGCCATTACAAAGATTTTTTACTGAATCTGATTTTGGATCGCAGCCGATTTGCATAACTTTTAGACCAAGCTTGCTCAAGGCTGCAGAAAGATTTGCCGTTGTAGTGGATTTCCCGATTCCACCCTTTCCATAAATAGCTATTTTAATCACTTTTTTATACCTACCTGTTAGTTGTAACTAACTGTAATTGTTAGGCGATGCTAACATTTAAAATTAAATTAGTCAATGACAATCAAGAGATAATAGTGACTCAATGATGACATTAAAAAACAGTTTGTTAGTTATGCCTAACTCGTTGACATTTTTATTTTTTTTCTGTATTGTCTTTTCTCGAGGTGTTAGTTATGACTAACTTTTCCAATACAGAAAGTTTATTTGTTCGTTATGCGGCTCCAACAATTTGTGGAATAAAACCCGCAAATCTTTTTACTTTATCTGAAAGTCAATTTATGGCAGAAGATTTACAGAAGTGGGAAGCGAATTTAAAAGTTCAAAATCTATGTATGACATTTTTTAAAACTTCTTCTAATCGCTGGATGATTTTTGTCTATGATTTTGTCTGGATAAGACAAATAATTTCCGCCCCTATAATTCAGGCTTATTTACGAGGTAAAGGGTATACGAATCCAGAAAACACTCTCCTAACCTTAAATGAATTATTCAATCGTTTGGAAAATACTAGAGACTTTCCTCACGAAGTTGGTCTTTTTCTTGGTTACCCATTTGAGGATGTAATGAGCTTTGAAGAAAACCATGGAATGAACTGTAAATATTGTGGTTATTGGAAATCCTATTCTGATACATCAGAAGCAAAAACCTGCTGTGCTAAATATAAATGGTGCAGTGAACTATGCAAACAATTGTTTGATGAGGGACTGTCTGTTCCTCAAATAATAAAAAAATATAAAGAAGTGGCAGAAAGTGCTGCTTAAAGAGAGGTATTAATGAAAGTTGCAATTATTTATGCAAGTACAACTGGTAATACAGAAGCTATGGCTAATGTAATTAATGAAACTGTAACTGCAAATGCAGAAGTTGTTTTTGGAACAGCAGATAGTGCTGATAGTGCTGCAGTTCTTGCATGTGATGTAATTTTATTGGGCAGCCCTGCTATGGGGGATGAAGTTCTGGAAGACACAATGGAAGAATTCTATACAGGAATTGAATCGAGTCTTTCTGGAAAAAAAGTTGGACTTTTTGGTTCTTATGACTGGGGTGATGGCCAGTGGCTCAGAGACTGGGAAGATCGTGCAAAATCAGCAGGGGCAAATGTTGTGGAATCTCTTATGGTTCATCTTACTCCAGAAGGAGATGACATAATAAAATGTCAGGATTGGGCAAAATCAATTTTATAATTACCTATTTCTTATAAATACAGTTTTTAATATTCATTTGGATAGCTTGTTTTTATAAAACAGGCTATCCAATTAAATTTCTATTTGTTTGGATAAGTATTCTTAAATCTATAAAAACGCCTGTCCCAAAATATAAGCCTCTTCCTGCCTGTAATCATAGCCTTTTTCTTTTGGTTTAAAATTTTTATCATAATCTACTGCCAGGTGCCAGTCATAGCCAAAAACTGAGCTCTCTATAAATTTTAGATTTTTCTGTCCAAAATCTGCTTCGTCTAATATTTTTACAAGCAGCGTTGCAGGGTATTTTCCATTCGCATCAGAAATAAAATGCTTTTTTGATCCTACAAAACCTATTCTCGAATAATTACTTGGATTGCCAGAAATGACAATTGCTTTAATTTTATTCTGTCTGGCAATTTCTTCAACTTTTCTGATTAAAAATTTGCCAATTCCCTGGCGCTGAAATTCAGGTAAAATTGCAAAAGGCCCAAAAGAAATTATTTCTTCAGTTTTTCCGTCTTCTGATTTCAGCCATGCTTTTGTGGTTTGAATACTGCCAACAATTTTTCCATCAAGGACAGCAACAAAAGAATATTCAGGCAGATAATCTTTGTGGCTACGCATAATATGAACCAAATAAGGAGAATCCGAACCGGGATAATAAATATTCCAGAAAGCTTCACGGGTTACATTTTCAACCTCGTGATATTCTTCTTCTGTTTCATGCCTTATTACAATTCTGTTTTCCAAATCATTAATTTTATTTTTCATATCCATCTCTCTCCAACAAAATAAAATGAAGGTATAAAGGATGTTATTTACGCAACAATTAATAAAGCCAGTAAAATCTGTTATTTAAATCAATTTGTATTGATTGGAATAACTGTTTTTAGTATATAAGAAATCCATGAAGTATGTTATACTAAATATATAGGATTAAAGAAATTGCCAACTGTATTTATTGAAGGACCATACAGATTTTATTTTTTCTCAAGAGAAGAAACTCGTAAACATGTTCATGTTGCTTCTTCTGATGGTGAAGTTAAGATCTGGCTTGAACCTGAAATTAGTGTTGCAAAAGTAATTAATCTTTCAAATTCAGAAGTAAATACTATTCTAGAAATTGTTCAGAAACGAAAGGAGGATATTGATGCAGACTGGAACAAGCACTTTGGTTGCAACTAAAACAGAAGTAACAAATATATCACCTTTCGGAATCTGGATTCTTACAAACGATAAAGAATATTTCATCAGCTATAAAGATTATCCTGTTTTTGAAACTGCAACTCCAAGTCAAATTGTCAGTTTTACAACTGATTTTTCTGGAAACCTTCATTGGGAAGAACTGGATGCAGATATTGAATTAGAAAGTCTTGAAAATCCAGAAGATTATCCTCTGATTTATCGCTGAAAATATTATTCATTTATATTTCTAAAATATTGCTTTCTAATTTTTAGATAAATTAAAATTAGTATTACAATTCCTATACTTAAAGCCGTTACAATAAGGGCACTAACTTTTATACTGAACAGACCAATAACTGCAGCAATTAACCAACATATTCCATAAACCAGCCACATAATTCCATTTGCTCGATTATACATTTTTACATCAGTAACTTGGCTAACTGATATTTTTTCTCCCGCCCAAAAATTAATCGGTTTCTTTGATAAAAAAGCATAAATTGAAATTGCAAGAAAAACCAAAGCACATACTAAAATAGCTAAGAAATAAATTCCTTGTTCAAGATTCATAAAAAACTCTCCTATTTTTATTTAAATCAATTCCTATTAATTTAAATATCACCTAAATGCTTTACTTCAGCAAATCCACC
>JAKSTH010000189.1 GCA_024402655.1 Treponema sp.
GAAGGTGCTAAACCATGTTTCGGTTTCTTCGGACCAGCTTGGTTGATCAACTACACATTGGCTCCTAACTGTGGTGGTACAAAAGTAGGTGAAGGTACATTCGGTGACTGGGCAGCTTGTCCTTCTCCAGTAGGATTCTTCTGGGGTGGTACATGGGTTCTCGCTAATGCAAAAATGCCAGAATCTAAAAAAGCAGCTATCAAAGCTCTTATCGAATTCATCACTCTTGATACATCTAACGATGGTCTTCAGTACAAATGGGCTAACGGTCTTATGAACGAAGCAGGAACAAAAGATGCTGTAGGTCTTGGTACAGTAATGGCTAAGTCTAACGGTGAAGTTGCATTCCTCGGTGGACAGAACATGTTCGACGTATTCGTTCCAGCTAACCAGTATGCTAACGGTAAAAACCTCACACAGTATGATGAAACAATCAACTCAATCTGGCGTGATCAGGTTCGTGCTTATGCTTCTGGAGCTAAATCACGTGCTGATGCAATTGCTGACTTCAAAGTAGCTGTTGCAGACAAACTTGGTCTTGAATACTAATTGATTAGTTATTAATCAAATAAATAAGGGCTGTCGAAAGATAGCCCTTATTAGTTAAAAAACGTTAAGTCTATTTTTTATGGAGTGTCCCCATGAATCAAAAAGGAAAAATCAGCTACGCTAAGTATGGTTACATATTCAGTATTCCTTTTATTGTTGCTTACTTAATTTTTAGTTTATATCCAACATTGTACACTGCTATTATTGGTTTTACAGATTTACGCGGTGTTAATAAAACAAGTTGGAAATTCTTGCCTGATTTCTTTGCAAATTACAAAGATGTTTTCAATATGCCTCTGTTCAAACTCTCACTTAAGAACACAATTAAGTTATGGGTTTGTAACTTTGTACCTCAGTTGTCATTAGCACTTTTGCTTTCTGCCTGGTTTACAAATCGTCGTACTAAAATTCCAGGAGAGGGAGTATTTAAAGTTTTATTCTATATGCCAAACATTATTACATCAGCTACTGTAGCTATTTTGTTTGCTGCATTGTTTGGTTATCCAATGGGTCCTGTAAATGACCTTCTTAAAAGATTCCTTGGTGAAAGTTTCCCAGGCATCTGGTTTATGAATAGTAAATCTGCTGCTCAAGGAATTATCATCTTTATTCAGACATGGATGTGGTATGGTTATACAATGATCATTATCATTTCTGGTGTACTTGGTATCAGCCCAGATATTTTCGAAGCTGCTGATATTGATGGTGCCAACGGTTGGCAGG
Source organism: Treponema sp. (assembly GCA_024402655.1). Classification (GTDB taxonomy): domain Bacteria; phylum Spirochaetota; class Spirochaetia; order Treponematales; family Treponemataceae; genus Treponema_D. The sequence continues at coordinate 1,273 of JAKSTH010000189.1, forward strand.
TATTCTGGAAAATTACTATTCCAAACATCAAAACAATCTTGCTCTTTACATTAGTAACAAGTTTGATTGGTGGTTTGAATATGTTCGATATTCCTTACCTCTTAGTTTCTCAGAGTGGTCCTGATAATGCTACTCTTACTACTAACGTATTAATCTACATGCAGGCATTTATGGGTGGTTACATCTATAACCGTGCTTCTGCAATGAGTATGATTATGTTCTTAATCATCGTTATTTGTTCAGCTGTATTGTTCTATATCATGAGAGATAAAGACGAAGCTGCAATGAAAAAGATGCTTAAGAAAGAAGCAAAAGCTAAAAAGCTTGCTGCTAAAGGAGTAAACTAATGGCACAGAATAAAAAAACACAAGATACAATTCTTAAAGTTATAGTATTCGTTGTTAGTGTAGTACTTTCTATTTTGAGTTTGTTGCCTTTCATTATTATGATTGTAAACTCTACAAGAAGTACATATGAAATTCAGCAGCATGCTGTATCTTTAATTCCTTCTAAATATTTATTGTCGAACTTAAAGATTCTTACTGGTAAGTCTTTCAACCCACTTAGAGGTTTCATGAACTCAATGATTCTTTCTGGTGGTGTAACAGCTTTAGCATTATACTTCTCTACATTAACAGCTTATGGTTTGGTAATGTATGACTGGAAAGCTAAGAAAGCCTTCTTCAGTTTCATCATGGCTATTATGATGATTCCTTCAACAATTACAATTATTGGTTTCTATCAGATGGTATACAAATTACACATGGCAAACCGTTTGATAATTTTAATTCTTCCTGCAATTGCTTCACCTTCGTTAGTATTCTTTATGCGACAGTACATGAAACCTGCAGTTTCTCCATCATTAGTAGAATCTGCTCGTATTGATGGTGCAAAAGAATTCTTTACATTCAACGCAATTGTTTTACCAATTATGAAACCTGCTATTGCTACACAGGCAATCTTCAGTTTCGTATCTAGCTGGAACGAATTGTTTAGACCTTTAATCCTTCTTACAAAGCAGGATAAATATACTCTTCCAATTATGATTTCACTTCTTAAAGGTGATATTTATAAAACAGAATACGGTAGCATTTATTTAGGTCTTACACTTACAGCACTTCCTTTGATTGTTGTATACTTCCTTCTTTCTAAATACATTGTAGCTGGTGTTGCGTTAGGTTCAGTTAAAGGATAATAGACTTTTAATACTATTTGAAAAGCCTGTGACTTTTAAGTTGCAGGCTTTTTTTGTGCATAGGTAAAATCCCCTAAAAAAAAATCGAAATATACAATTTTAGAACTATATTTTTACATTGATAATATAAAATTATGATTTATAATTAATATTACGAAATCGTTGGCGTTGTATGACGACAATAGAAAATCATTTTGAGGTAACAAATGAAATACGGTTATTTTGACGATGACAATGCTGAATATGTCATCACACGTCCAGATACTCCTACATCTTGGAGTAACTATCTTGGTTCTACTGTTTACGGTGCTGTTATTACAAACAATGCCGGCGGTTACGGTTTTTATAAATCTGGTGCACAGGGAAGATTCCTTCGTCTCCGTTTTAACTCAGTTCCAATGGATCAGCCTGGACGTTATTTCTATCTTCGTGATATGGAAGATGGTGATTTCTGGTCAGCTTCATGGCAGCCAGTTGGAAAACCTTTAGATCAGTATAAATCTGAATGTCGTCATGGTACTGCATATACAACAATCACTTCTGAATATAAAGGAATTAAATCAGAAACAAAATATTATGTTCCACTTGGACAGAATTTTGAATACTGGCGTCTTAAGGTAACAAACACTTCTGACAAAACTCGTAAAATCCGCTTATTCTCTTATTGTGAATTTACAAATCAGTGGAATACAACTCAGGATCAGGTAAACCTTCAGTA
>JAKSTH010000019.1 GCA_024402655.1 Treponema sp.
TAAAACGTGACTGAAGACTTGGAAAAATATATGCTCACGCTTAATCCTGAACAGAAGGCCGCAGTAGAGCATGAAGGCTCCCCACTTTTAATACTTGCAGGAGCTGGTTCTGGAAAGACAAGAGTAATTACAACAAAAATTGCATATCTTATTCAGGAAAAACTTGTAGATCCTTATTCCATTCTTTCTGTTACTTTTACAAAAAAAGCAGCCAACGAAATGCGCCAAAGAGCCGTTGGTCTTGAACCTCGTTCAAATCATGCTCAAATCCGTACTTTTCACTCTTTTGGTTCCTGGTTTTTAAGAAAATATAGTGAAGCAGCCGGTTTAATTGACAGTTTTACTGTTTATGATGATGATGCATCGGCTATTCTTATTAAAAAAGCAATTCCTTCTTTATCCGCAAAAGAAAGTCATTTGGCAGCAAAACAGATTGCTCTTGCTAAAGATTATTGTCTTGGTCCAGAAGACGATCTTTCAATTCTGAACAGTGAATTTGATATAAATGATATTTATCAGAAATATGAAAAGCGATTAAAAGCAACTGGAAATACAGATTTTGGCGATTTGATTATGCTGCCATATTTGATTATGGAACAAAATCCTGAAATTGCGTCTTCTATTCATTCTCGTTTTAAAGTAATTATGGTAGATGAATACCAGGACTCAAATATTGCCCAGTTTAAGCTTTTGCAGAAAATTTCAGGTGTAAAAGATGGAAATGATTCTTACGTTTGTGTTGTTGGTGATGATGACCAGTCTATTTATCATTTCCGTGGTGCAGAAGTTTCGAATATTCTGTCTTTTGAAAAAGAATTTCCGGGAACACAAATAATTAAACTTGAAAGAAACTATCGTTCTACAGGAAAAATATTAAAAGCTGCTGATTTAGTTGTTAATAACAATCAGGCGCGAATTGGTAAAACTTTAATTGCAGAAAGGGGTGAAGGTGGTACACCTATAATGGCTTTTTTAGAAGATTCAAATCAGGAAACAGCTTTCTGTTCAGAATTAATTCAAAAGTCAGTTGATAGTGGTGCGTCTTATAAAGATTGGGCTGTACTTTACAGAACAAATGCCCAGTCGCTTGGATTTGAAAAAGAATTTATTCATAGAAAAATTCCTTATGTTGTTGTAGGTTCCCTTAAGTTTTATGAACGAGAAGAAATTAAAGATGCATTGGCATATCTTTCTTTGTGTGCAAACCCAAGGGATGAAATTTCTTTTGGAAGAATTGTAAATAAACCTGCTCGTGGAATTGGCGAAAAAAAACAGGATCAGATAATAGAAAAGGCATTTTCTGGAACAGATGAAAACGGAAATAATGTTTATAAAGATTTACTGGAAACCCTGGAAGAGGTGGCACAATCATTTCCTAAAAAAGCAAAAGAACAGGCTCTTGATTTTGTTAAACTTTATGAAAAATTTAGAAATGCATTTTCATCAGAAAAAAAATTATCTGAAGTTCTTGAAACAATTATTTTTGATTCTGGACTAGAAGCTTTATATAAAGCAGAAGATGAAGTGGAAGGAACTCAGAGAGTAGAAAACTTACGGGAATTAATTAATACAGCCTTGCCATATGCAGGTTCTGTTCAAGGACTTATCGATTTTCTTGATGCAATTAATCTTGACAGGACTTTAGCAGAAGAAGAAAACGAAAATGAAGACTCTGTTACTTTAATTACACTTCATAATACAAAGGGCTTGGAATTTAATAAGGTTATTATTACTGGTCTTGAAGATGGTGTATTTCCTCGCACTGACAAACAGGGTGCAGATTTGGAAGAAGAACGACGCTTGTTTTATGTTGGAATTACTCGAGCTAAAGATGAACTTTATGTTACAAGTGCCGCCCGCAGAGTTATGTATGGCAGCTGGCAGATGATGCGTCCTAGTGGATTTTTACAGGAAGCAAGAGAGGCATTTAAAATTATTGGTAAAAAACCTTTTATGTTTGCTTCTGTAAATGAAAATTCCAGTCTTTCAACTTCTGGTGCAGGCGACAGTTTTTCTGAAAAATGGAAAAAAGGTACAAAAATATATAACGATGATTATGGGTATGGGGTGATAATTCAAACCGAAATTAGTGCCGGAGAATTAATAGTTACTGTGCAGTTTGAAAACGGTGGCAAAAAGAAATATCTGCCTCAGTATCAGGCAAAGAAACTTGAAATTATAAAGGATTAGTCATAAAAAAAGGCTGGATAATTCCAGCCCATTTTATTACCAGTCTCGTTGAATGTAAGTTGCTCTAGGACGGGCAACAATTTCTACACGACGATTCTGTTTTCTACCTTCTTCCGTGTCATTATCAGCAATAGGGAGTGTTCCACCACATCCCTTGTAACTCATAATGTTCCTTGAAATACCCTGGGTAACAAGTCCGTTTACAACCGCCTGTGCTCGTTCAACAGAAAGATTCAACTGGCCTGTAGGTTTTCCAACATCTGCAGTATGACCTTCTACCATAATGGTGTAACCGTCATCCAGAATAATATTCTTTAAATCTTCTGCAATCATTTTAATTTTTACATCTTCTCCTGGAAGAAGTTTTGAAGAATCAGGATAGAAATTCAACTGAACAATATATTTTGGACCTTCTGGAGTTTCTTCAATCTGTGTTTCAGGAATAACAGTTGTAAGTAAATGCTGTTTAGCTTCTTCATATTTTGCGTAATAAAGTTCATCTTTTTCTGGTACTGCAATGTTATAAATCAGCTGATCCTGGTCCAAAAGTAAAACAATTTTTCCCTGTTTTAGCAGTTCCACATTTTCTGGAACAGTAAGAATTTTTAAGGCGTCGCTCTTTTTAATAACAGGGTCAGTTCTGTTTCTTCCAAAAACTTCTGTGGCTCTAATATATAAAGGATCGTTTCCAATTCTATCTGCATAGCGCTGTGGATTTTCTGTATAGTCAAAAGAAACAAGTCCTGTGTTTTTAATAATTTCAGGTTCAACCATGCCTTTTTCATAAACAGTATTCATGTTTTCATCCCAGATTTTTGGGAAAAGACAAGGATAAACATTATCTTTTACATATTCACCATGAACAGTAAGCTTTCCACGGGCATCTATAATAATTCCTGTGTATGGTCTGCTTGGAACATCATCAATAGGTTCTTCTGGGGAATAAGCATACTTGTGTTTTACAAGATACTTTCCAAGGTTATCGATATTCAAAGTGTTTGTTGTATTTAATGTAGCTGCATTGCTTGTAAAAACGTCTGGAGTTTTATAGCCATTTTGAATGAAAGACTGAACTTGTGGTAAGGTAAGGCTTTCATTTAAAACATATTCAGCCAGATGTTTTCCGTTGTCGGCATATAAGTAAAGCAGTGGATCTTGAATTAACTGAGGCATTTTCATAAGGATATTTGCAGAAGCCTGTTTTTTTCCCGAAGGCATAACAAGCTGAGCTTTTTTTGTATCCATTGAAATGTTAGAAACAAATTTTCTTGTAACCCAGTTAATGCTGCTGGTAGAAGTGATTGTCCCTTTAGGAAGGGCCTGTGCAAATGCTGCAAAAGAGAATCCTAATGCAATTAAAATAGATTTTTTGAATATCTTCTTCATTCTTCACTTATCGGCTTAATTTGGATGGAATATAAAGAATTTTTCCAATAGATAAAACCGAACTTTCCTTTATATTATTTAACTCGCAAATCTGGCTTACGGTTACACCATGTTTTTTAGCAATAGCCCATAAAGTGTCGCCTTTAACAACAGTGTATTTTATAGGAAAGTTGATTGGTTTTATTTTGCTTAATGCATCTTCGGCAACTTCTTTCATGCCCACTGGAAGTCTGATTTCTGAAACTTTTGTAGGATGTGTAAAACCTTCAAGAAAAGACGGATTTAATGATTTAAGAATAGAATAATCCAGTCTCATTTCCTGGGCTAAAGTTTTAAGAGAATATGGGTCTTTTACTGTTATATAGTCGAAAATGCCGTTAGTTTCGTTGTATAAAGCGTTGTATTCAGTATAGTGCAGCGGAATATCCATTTCGTAATAATCTGAATGAATACATAAATCTGCAATGGCCAGCAGTTTTGGCACGTAATTTATGGTTTGAGTTGGAATAAACTTATTTTCAGCCAGATACCAGAAGTCTTTTGAGCCGGCTTTGTTAATCGCTCTTTGCATGGCCCCAGCTCCACAGTTATATGCTGCAATTGCTATAAGCCAGTCACCAAAGGTGTTGTAGTTTTCCTTTAATTTTTTAAGTGCCGCCTCTGTTTCTTTCCAAGGGTCCAGTCGTTCATCAACGTAATCATTTAATTCAAGATACGGCTTTACACTGTTTGCCATAAACTGCCACAAACCTAAAGCTCCAGAAGAAGATTTTGCAGTAGTTTTATAATAAGATTCAACAACAGGCAGATATTCCAGTTCCGGAGGAAGTCCTGCTTTTTGAATTGCTTTTCGAACATAAAGCCGCAGTTCAAGAGAAGCTTCCAGGGAATCTCTTAGTAAAGCCTGATATCTTGGAGTTTGAAAAAGTTTTCTGAATTCTTCTACTTCTTCTTTTTCTGTACCTTCAAGATAAAGGGCATTATATAAAAGTTCTGAATTTTCAGATGTGTTGTGATGTATTTGAGTCAGAGAATATTCGTTGTAGTTTTTATAAATTCCAGTTTTCTGTTTTGTTTCTTCAGGTGATGTAGTTGTTGTGGCAGCAAAAAGAGTCCCAATAGAAAATGATAAAAAAAGGCATAAAAGTGTCTTTTTCATTACAATTTGTTACCTATGTAAATGCCGGCCCATTCCCAGTTACCATTAATTTCTGGATCAAGAGGGAAGTCTACCTTTCGGAAATATAAATACCATACAGGTACATAATCGTTCCAGCCCCAGGTTTTAAGATAAGCTTCATTCGAAGTAGAAGCTTCGTCTAATGTTGGACTAAAACGGATTGAATTACCAGTCATCCAGTTACCCATAGAAAAGTCTTCCTGTTTGTCTACATCAACTTCATCCTGTTTCCAAGACATTGTAAAGAAGTTTACTTTTGCACGGTAACGGTCCAGTGTTCTGTAGTCATAATTTTGAATAGCTTTTTTAATTGCTTTTTCAAGACTAGAAAGAGATTCAAAAGTCCAGTCTTTGCTGGAACGGTTAAAGTCTATTAAACGGCGGGCGTTGTTATAGGCATCTGGTTCCCCAGGAATCTGAATTGTTGTGGCATCTGGCTGCTGAAGGAAGAGAGAGTAAGTTTTTAAAGCTTCTTCCCACTGGTTATCATTCTGATATTCCATTGCAAGGCGAAGGTATAATTCAGTTGTATTAATATTCTGAGGGAATCTATTAATTAAGTCGTTAAAATACTTGATTTTATGAGTTGGAGTTTTACTAATCTGAATTAGGTTTTGTAAACACAAATAGTGAACCGAAACGTTTTTTACATAAAGATCCGGGTAAGTCTGTAAAATTTTATCAAAGTAATATTCTGCAACAGGTTCTGCATTAAGTGAAAGATATGCGTGGGCTGTCATAAGAAGCCAGTAAGAGTTATAAATATCATCAGGATTTTCTTCTACCCAGTTTGTCAAAAGAAGAATAGCATCCTGATACTGCTGGTTAGCCAGATAGCTTTGTGCAATTTTATCAATACAGGTAAATTTCTGACTTGAATCTAAAAGTGAGTTTTTAATTGAATCTTTATAGATTTTTAAAATATCTTCTTCGTTTAATTGCTGTGAAATATTTCTATTGCAACCCATAAAAAGGGCCGACAAAGTAATTGCAAATAAGCATAAATAAATATGTAAAACTTTACTTTTAAATTTCATATTTTTTAATCTAACACAGTGATTTATTATTGTAAAGATTAATCATTAAAGATAAACTAAAGGTATATAATAGGAAAACTATGAGCAAAATTGGATATAAACTTATTAATTTATTGTTATTTATTGCCTTTGTTTTATTCTTCGCAGTATTCTTTATCACCATTTTTATGGGTGACAAACAGCATGCCCGTGTGCTGAATGCTTTGCCAGTTTTTCTCATAATTGCAGGCATTACAGTTGCAATTCTTACAGTAAATACAAAAAGTGCTTATCAGCTTTTTATAGGTGGAATGCTCACTTTTGCGGGGCTTCTTTCTTTCCTTTTTCTTACAAATCTTATTCCAGGAAGCATAAAACAGTGGTGGCCTGTGTATGGTGTTGCAGGCGGAATTTTACTTTTTGTGTCTGGTTTTTACAAATATAAGAAAATAGACTGGGGATTCGTTATTCCTTCCATTGTTCTGGAAATTCTTGGTTTCTGGCTCATGCTTTTTTCTTTTAAAATTGTAAGTATTTCGTTTAAGACATTTATGATATGTTTTGGTCCATTACTTTTAGTAATGTTTTGTGTTCTTTTATTTGTGATTTATATATTACAGAAAAAGAACAGCAGTTCATCTTCAGCTGAAACTGAAATTAATCAGTTTGAAGATGATGAATTAATTCCAGAGTAAACAGGGTTTCTTAAAGTTGCTCAAAAAACGTTTTTGGACATCTATAATAATTCTCTCCTCTTTTTTGTTTTTAGCAACATCTTGTGGTTCAACAAAAAATCCTGAAAAGGGTAGTGAGTCGGGACAGGCTCCTGTTGTTTCTACAGAAGAAGATGATGTTTCTGGAACTTCTACAAAACTGTCTGGAACTGTAAAAGATAAAACTCTCAGTTATAAAATTGATTCTTCTGTAATGGCAGATATTGAAAATGGTTCTGCAGCATCGTTAAAAAGAGCGGCTGCAAAGCTTAAAAAATCACCTTCTGAATATACAGAAAATGAAAAGATTCTTTTGGCTATTGCAAAAAATATTATGGAAATTGCCTGGCCTTCTGTAAATCACGACATTCAGGTAACAGATGTAAGTTTAGATAATTCTTATATGGGAGCAATTAATTCTGCAAAAAATGGTATTTTTGACTCAAGTACCGGTAACGTAGATTTTCTTTCTACAATTCTTCCTGCCCTTGTAGTTTTAACTACCGACCCTTCGGATGTTGTACTGACTCAGTGTGAAAAATGTATTGAAGCTGCCCGTAAATATAATTCAAATTCCATGCTGGCAAATTATCTTGCGGCTGTAGTTTACGAAAAGCAGGGAAAATATTCCAATGCACAAAAATATTACAAGCTTGCTTATGAAGAAAGTTCTTCTGAAACAGAGTTGAGTCTTGCTTATTCCAGAGTTTTAAGCAGAAACGGAAATCAGGAAATGGCAGCTCAGGTTTTATCATCTGTTGCCGCTTCCAGCATAAATGATATAAACGTTTTAAAACAGAATGCTTACATTGCTTTTGAAAAAAATGATTTGCAGGCAGCAGAAGAATATGTTGCCAGAGTTTTGCAGCAGAATCCAAATGATCTGGACTTTTTGTTGTTCCGTGCAAAAATCTTTATAAAAAAGAATGATTATATTCATGCAGTAAGTCTTCTTGACATGTATGCCCGCCAGAATGATACAAATCTGGAATATCTGGTACTTAGAGCAAGTGTTCAAATGGACTGGAGTAAAAATACAACAGCGGCTACAGAAACTGTAGAAAAAGCACTTAAACTTTATCCTGAAAGCGAAGATGCTCTTATGCTGGCTGCAAAACTTTCTTCTATAACAGACGCGCCTGTAGCTGGAAAATATGCAGATGAACTTGCTCAGATTGTTCTAGATAAAAATCCACAGAATACTCAGGCATTAAATTATGCTTTGGAAGGTCTTATTTTAAGAGAAAACTGGCAGAGTGCTTATGAAATCAGTACAAGATTAATTAATCAGCCTACAGTTTCTCCAGAGTCTATATATAAGCATGTAACTATTTGTATTCATCTTGGAAAAAAATCAGAAGCTTATGATGTAGCTCAGACAGCTTATAATGCAAACAAAAAAGAAGAAGTTCTTGTTCAAAGCTATGTTTATGCTTATTCACAGGTAAACAGCCGGGATTTATCTCTTAATCTTATAAACTCTCTTATGGATAATGCTTCTTCGAAAATGAAAAGTTTCCTCTATTTTAGGAGAAGTTATCTTCAGCGAACAGAAGAAACTCAGTTAGCAGATCTTCGTTCAAGTCTTATTGCAAATCCTAGAAACAGCGATGCACTTTTTAGACTTTACGAAATCTACTATGCAAAAAAAGATTACCGCAAAGCTCAGTATTACTTAAAACAGGTAGTAGCTATTAATCCAAACGACTCTTCTGCAAAACGCCTGAATGAAGCTTTAACACAACTTATAAAATAACCCTCTATTTTTGAATGTAGACAGATAGTCATTTTAGTGGTATGCTCTTATGATGATATTTTTATCAAAATTTAATAACTAGGATGGATTTATATGTCGTTTCTCCCATTTTTACAGGCTGCTGAAGTTGGCGGTACTGGTTTAATGTTTGCACCTTTACTTGCAATCATTGTAATTTTCTATTTCTTCATCATTCGCCCACAGAATAAGAAACAGAAAGAAACTGAAAAAATGATCGCTGCTTTGAAAAAAGGCGATAAGGTTATCACTATTGGTGGTATTCATGGTGTTGTTTCTTCTACAAAAGAAAAAACAATTATCATTAAAGTTGATGACGGTGCTAAAATCGAATTCAACCGTTCTGCAATTGCAACTGTAGAAAAGAGCGATGCTGAATTAGCAAAGGAAGCAGAAGAAGCTGCTGCTAAAAAAGCTGAAAAAGAAGCTAAAAAAAATAAAAAAGCAAAAAAAACAGAAGAAGTAACTGAAGCTGCTGAAGCTCCAGCTGCAGAATCTGAAGAAAAATAAAAAAACTCGGAGTAAATCAAAAATGAACAAAAGAACTCGTTTTGTGATTCTTCTTGCAGTTCTTGGTATCTGTTTCGTTTTCCTCTGGCCTTCAATCAGCTGGTATGGAAGAACTCCTAAGGAAGTTCAGGCACTTGCTTTAGGTTCAACAGAAAAAATCAAGGATTATGCAGTAGCAAAAGCATCGGAAGATGTACGCACAATCAAAGATCTGGCAGTAAAAAATGGTTCTGCTAAATTAGGCCCTGAGTATGCTTGGATTGAAAAGAAAGCAGAAAAGAAATATAAGGCTAACAAAAAGGACGTTCCTGCAGAAATGACTGCAGTTGCTGTTCTTAATGCTTATTCAAACGAAAAAGAATTCCTCGACGATGTACAGTCAAAATATCGCGATGAAATCTTAAAGGCAAAAAAAGCTTATACAAACTCTGTAAAGCTTGGTCTTGACCTTTCTGGTGGTATGAACGTTATTGTTCGTGCAGATCTTGATGAAGCTGTAAAAGCTCAGAAAGAATCTCTCGCATCTGTTTCTGAAGAATATCTTGCTTCTTTCGACGAAGCAACATTTAGAAAAGAAGCTATTACAAACGCAATTGATAATCTTTCAAGCCGTGTAGACCGCTTTGGTTTAACATCACCTGTAATTCGTCAGCAGGGTAGCGACAGAATTTATATTGAAATTCCTGGTGCTGCTCAGGCAGATTCAATCAATACTTTGATTATGGGTAAAGGTTTGTTAAACTTCCGTCTTTCAAATGCTGCTGCAACACAGGCTTTCAATGCATATTACAACCAGCACCCAGCTACAACATTTAATGCTGCAGGTGAAGTAATTGACCAGTCACTTATTCCAGAAGGATACGAAGTACTTGGTATGTATAAGAAAGATGCATACGGTCTTGATGAAAGAACTGGTTATGTTGTTGTAAGCAAAGAAATTGCACTTGAAGGTAAACACATTCAGTCTGCAAATATTTCAAGTTCTGAACTTGGTGATATTGAAGTTGCATTCAACCTGGATGCTGAAGGTACTACAATTTTTGGTGAATTCACAGCAGCTCATGTTGGTGAAACACTTTCTATTGTAAGCGATAATAAAGTTAAGTCAGATGCTACAATCCGTACTGCAATTACTGGTGGACGCGTTTCACTTACTGGTGGTTTCAGTTATGAAGAAGCAGAAAACATTAAGAAAGTATTACAGACAGCTTGGCTTGAAGTTCCTCTTGAAGTAGAAAGCCAGCAGGTTATTGGTGCTTCTCTTGGTGATGAAGCTATTAGACAGGGTGCTATGGCTATCCTTCTTGGTTTAGGCTTAATCCTTATCTTTATGTTGTTCTTCTATAAGACTTCTGGTATTAATGCTGTTGTAGCTCAGGTATTGAACCTTTATATCATGTTCTCTATTCTTTCAGCTTTCAACCTTACACTTACACTTTCTTCTATTGCCGGTATGATTCTTACAATCGGTATGGCCGTAGATGCTAACGTACTTGTATTTGAAAGAATTAAGGAAGAATTAAGAGCAGGAAAGAGTCGTGCAGCTGCCATTTCAATGGGTTTTGATAACGCATTCTGGGCAATTATGGACTCTAACATTACAACATTTATTGCTGCTTTGTTCTTGTCTCAGCTTGGAACTGGTTCTATTCAGGGATTCGCTGTTTCATTAGCAATTGGTGTTGTTTCATCTGTATTCACAGCATTGTTCGTTTCTAGATTGATTTTCGACTTTAGTACAGATGTATTCCATACTAAAAAAGTAAGCATTGGTTGGGGGATTAAACAATGAAAAAAACACTGAGTTTTAATAAAGGATTCCTTCCTTGCGCAATTATTAGTTTGGTACTTATTATTGCCGGTGTAGTTGGTTTCTTTACAAAGGGAATTAACTTCGGTATTGATTATAAACCAGGTCATATTGAAGAAATTCGTATTGCTACTCCTGTTGCAGATCTTTCTTATACTGGAGATGCAAAAGTTACTGTTGATATTTCTTCAACAAAACTTGATGTTGTAATTAGTGGTGCTTCTGTAACAAATGAAACAAAAACTTTTGACTTTGTTACATACCCAACAGTACAGAGCCTTGCTTCTGCTATGAATCAGATTCAGGGTGTAAAAATGAATGTTACAAACGGTTCATTCGATGCATCAAGATTGTTCATGAACTCTGCTGTAACAAATCAGCTTTCTGAAACTGTAACTTACCTTTATCCATTAGGTGCTTCAACTGTTTCTATTGATGAAGTTCGTGGTGCTTTAGCTGGTGTAGAAAGTATTTCTATTAAACAGCTTGGTGATGGTGTTGATGTAAGCTATCAGATTCGTGTTGGAGTTTCTGAAGGTGGTGAACAGGCTTCTGTTTTGAACTCTATCAACGATAAATTGTATTCAAAATTTGGAAAAGCTAATGTTGCTATTGTAAAAACAGACTTCATTGGTTCTTCTAGTTCAAAATCAAACACAATTAAATCTGTAATTATGTTTGCTTTGACATTGCTTTTGATTTGGGTATATGCAGCAATCCGCTTCCACTGGGACTTCGCTCTCGGTTCAATTGTTGCTTTGCTCCACGATACTTGTATCATGATTGCTTTCATCTGCTGGTCTCAGCTTGAATTCTCAGCTACTGTACTTGCAGCTGTACTTACAATCATTGGTTACTCAATCAACGCAACTGTAGTTATTTTGGACCGTGTTCGTTACAACCTTAAATACATGCCAGAAGCTAAAAACTTCAATGAAATTTTGAACAAAGCTTTGTCAGATACATTGCTCCGTTCTATTTTGACAACAGTTACAACATTGTTCGCTGTTGTTTCATTATACGTATTTACAACTGGTGCAATCAAAGACTTTGCTCTTGCAATGATCGTTGGTTTGATCAGCGGTATGTATTCTTCAATCTTTATTTCAAGTGGATTCATTTCACTTTGTCGTAAAAATTGGAAACCAGAATTTGGTGTACATCACTCTGCAAAAACTGCAGCAAAAGATACTGAATAGTTATTAAATAAAACAATATATCTTTAATACGATATTTGTTAGAAAGACTGCTTTTAGAAAACTCTTTAAGCAGTCTTTTTTATTTAACTTTCCTTTACTTTATTCTGTTTTGATTATTTCAATCTATTTATATATAATAAATTTGTATGAAAGTTATTCGTGCAGATGTGCTTGGCTTTTGTTTTGGTGTTAGAAGAGCTGTTGAAGAAGCAGAAAAAGCCTTGTCTGAAAAAAATAAATCGGTTTATTCTCTAGGTCCTCTTATTCACAATGAATCAGTTTTAGAAAAGCTGGAAGCAGAAGGCTTGTCTATTATTGAAGAAGAAAATATAAATCAGATACAGGACGGTAGTGTTGTAATTATACGGGCTCATGGAGTAGAACCTTCTGTAATCGAAAAACTAAAAGCGAAAAACTGCCAGATTGTTGATGCAACTTGTCCACGAGTAAAAGCAAATCAGAAAATGGTGGAAAAACATAGTGTAAATAACGATTATGTAATTCTTTCTGGTGATAACAATCATGGAGAAGTAAAAGGAATTGCAGGATACGCCGGTGAAAATTTTCGTCTGGTGCAAAATCCTGCAGAAGCTGAATTACTGGAACTGGAAAACTGGCAGGAAAAAGATATTTTATTAATCAGCCAGACAACTTACAGCAGAAGTGAGTTTGAAAAAATAGAAGCAGTTCTAAAAAGAAAATATTCAAATATAACAGTAAAAAATACAATTTGTCCTGCCACAAGCGAACGACAGCAGGCTTTAATAGAATTATGTTCCAAAGTAGAAGGCATTCTTGTAATTGGTGGAAAAAGTTCTGCTAACACAAAACGGCTTTTTCAAATTGCACAAGAAAATTGTAAGAACGCAGCTCTTATTCAGTCTAAAGAAGATATTCCAAATGAGTTTTTTTCACTTTCAACTATAGGTATTACTGCAGGGGCGAGTACACCAGATCATATTATTGATGCAGTTGAATCCTTGTTTTTAAGTTGAAACAACTTTCTTATTCAGTTATAATTTAATACTATGACAAGATGTTTTACAATGTTGAAACCAGGTGTAATTAATCGTCGCCTGGTAGGTGAAGTTATTTCCCGTCTCGAAAAAAAGGGATTTAAATTGGTTGGTTTGAAACTTATGCATGTTTCAAAAGAATTAGCAGGCGAACACTATGCTGAACACAAAGGTAAACCTTTCTATGATGAATTGGTAGATTATATTACTTCTGGTCCTGTAATTGCTATGGTATGGCAGGCAGACGATTGTGTTGCATTGATCAGAAAATTCTGTGGTGCTACAAAACCTACAGAAGCTCAGCCAGGAACAATTCGTGGTGATTATTGTACACATACAGCAAGAAATATTATTCACGCATCAGACAGCGATGAAAGTGCAGAAAGAGAAATAAAACTCTGGTTCAAAGATGAAGAAATCTTTGACTGGAAAGACTGCGAAGACGGCTGGTATTAGGCTAAAATCGAAGAACCGTTAAAAAATAAGCGCGAAAGCGGTTATTTTAGGTTCATCGAAAGAAAGCCTCAAGCCGAAAACTGGGTTTGAGGCGCTAGAAAGAATGCTAAAATCGAAGAACCGTTAAAAAATAAGCGCGAAAGCGGTTATTTTAGGTTCATCGAAAGAAAGCCTCAAGCCGAAAACTGGGTTTGAGGCGCTAGAAAGAATGCTAAAATCGAAGAACCGTTAAAAAATAATTAATTTTGGAAGTTAGATATGGAATGTAAATCTGTTGGTGTTATTGGTGGTGGCGCCTGGGGTACTGGTATGGCCCAAGCTATTGCTCGTGGTGGACATAAAGTTCAAATTTGGGCAATGGAAGATGAAGTTGTAGCATCAATCAACAATGAACATGAAAATAAGAAATTTCTTGCAGGATATAAACTCAGCGAAAATGTAACTTGTTCAAAAGATATAGTAGAAGTTGCTACTGGAAAAGAATTTTTAATTATTGCTTCTCCATCTTTGTATCTTTCAAGTACTATTGCAAAAATTGTAGATGTGCCAAATATTAAAGATGGTTCTACAGTAATTGCCGCTCTTACAAAAGGGTTTGTTCCATCACCTGAAGGTCCAAAATTAATTGTTGATACTATTGAAGCAGCATTACCAGAAATTTACAAAGACTGTACAGTTTATGTTGCAGGTCCTTCTCATGCAGAAGAAGTTGCAATGGGTAAAATTACTGGTCTTGTTGCTGCATCATTAAATCCAAAAAATTCAATTAAAGTTCGTGAATTATTAAGAGTTCCAGGTTTAATGGTTTATTCCAGCTTCGATGTTGTTGGTGTTCAGATTTGTGCTGCTGCCAAAAACGTTATTGCTGTTGTTTATGGTGCCATGGATGCTTTGGCAGAAACTTCGGAATTCTTTGGTGATAATACAGAAAGCCTTTTAATGGCTGCAGGATTGAATGAGATTCAGACACTTGGGTTTGCAATGGGTGCAACTCATGCAGAAACATTTACTTCAATTTCTGGAGTAGGTGATCTTGATGTAACATGTAAAAGTAAATATGGAAGAAACCGTCGTTTTGGACAGGATTTGATTAAAACTGATATGCTTTCTAAGTTTAAAAACATTGATGACATTATCCAGAATGTTGGAAAAATCGGATATCTTCCAGAAGGCGCAATTGCATGTAAATATGTACATGAAATTTCAGTTAAAAAGGATATAAAACTTCCTGTTTGTAATGGATTGTACGCAGTATTAAATAAGGAAATTTCAGTTCAGGAATTATTAGATAAGCTCCTGAAATTTATTAAATAGAAACGGGTATTGTAAATGTTAGAAAAAATTACAGGTACATTTAGTAATATTGTAAAAACCCTTAGCGGTAAATCTACAATTACAGAAAAAAATATTGAAGATACAGTAGAACAGATTAAAATGGCTTTGCTCGAAGCCGATGTAAACTTAAGAGTTGTTCGTCGCTTTGTAAATTCTACTATAGAAGAAGCAAAGGGTGAAAAAGTTCTTAAATCTGTAAATCCTGGCCAGCAGTTTGTAAAAATCATTCATGACAAAATGGTTTCTATGCTGGGAGATTCAAAACAAGATCTTCACTTAAAAGGACCAGATACACAGTCTGTAATTTTAATGCTTGGTCTTCAGGGTGCCGGTAAAACTACTGCTGCTCATAAACTTGCTGCAAAATTATTAAAAGAAGGAAGAAAACCTTTATTAGTTGCCTGTGACTTAGTTCGTCCTGCAGCCGTTGAACAGTTGTGTCAGCTGGGCGAAAAAATTGGTGTTCCAGTTTATAAAGAAGATGGTAAAGATGCAGTAAAAACTGCTAAAAATGCCATTGCTCATGCAAAGAAAAATCAGTTCGATACTATTATTATAGATACTGCCGGTCGTCTTCAGATTGATGAAGAAATGATGGCCGAACTTGTAAAAATTAAGAAAACTACAGATCCTGTAGAAGTTTTACTTGTTGCAGATGCCATGACTGGTCAGAATGCTGTAGAAATTGCACAGTCTTTTGACGAACAGCTTGGTCTTACTGGTGTTATTCTTACTAAGTTTGACTCAGATGCTCGTGGTGGTGCGGCTCTTTCATTAAAATCTATAACAGGTAAGCCAATTCTTTACATTGGTACTGGTGAAAAAACAGAAGATTTTGAACAGTTCCATCCAGACAGAATTGCATCCCGCATACTTGGTATGGGTGATATTGTTTCTCTTGTTGAAAAAGCACAGGAAACAGTTGATGAAGAAGCTGCCCTTAAAATGGCAAAAAAACTTCAGAGAAATGAATTTACACTTCAGGATATGCTGGAACAGTTCCAGTCTGTAAAAAAGATGGGATCAATGCAGTCTATTATGGACATGATTCCTGGTATGAGTGGAATGGATGCTTCTCAAATGGACATGAGTTCTATGAAAAAACAGGAAGCAATCATTCAGTCTATGACATACAAAGAAAGATTGAATCATCTTATTATTGGTCCTAGCAGAAGAAAAAGAATTGCAAAAGGTTCTGGTACTTCAGTTGCCGATGTAAATAAACTTTTGAAACAGTTTGAAAAAACAAAACTGATGATGAAGAAAATGAGCCGCAATAAAGGTATGCAGGGTAGAATGATGAATCAGCTAGGTATTGATCCTTCTGCTTTAGGCGGAATGGGCGGCGGACTTCCAGGTGGCATGGACTTATCTTCATTAAAAGGTATGGACATGAAGAAATTGCAGGATTTAGCAAAGAGATTCAGATAGTATAAAGTACTATAAAATAGAGAAGACCGGTGTTAGAGGGAATTCTAACTTCGGTCTTTTTTTTATGTAGATTTTATCTTGACATTTCCACACGAAATGTCATAATGTAAGTATAGCAAAAGTGTGCATTAAATATTAAAAACATATTTATGGAGTATATAAAATGAAAAGTGTATTTTTGTTTCCAGGTCAGGGTGCCCAGAAAAATGGAATGCTTAAAGATGTTTGTGAAAAATATCCTGAAGCAATGGCTTTAGTTAAAAAAGCTGAAGAAATTTCTGGTGAAAAGATTTCAGATTTTATGTGGAATTGTGAAGAAAGTGAACTTGCAAGAAGCGACAGAAGCCAGCTTGCAATTACAACAGCTTCCCTCGCAATTGCAAAGGTTATGGAAACAAAAGGTATTGTACCAGAAATGTGTGCAGGTTTCTCTCTTGGAGAATTCGCTGCTTTGTGTACTGCCGGAGTTTTGACTTTTGAAGAAACAATTAAACTTGTAAAAGAACGTGGAATTATTATGCAGAAAGCTTGTGATAAATTGGCTCAGGCTTCTGGTGGAGATGATGCAAAACCTGGTATGGCTGCAGTTTTAGGTCTTACTCCAGATCAGGTAAAAGAAGCGGTAAAACCTTTAAGTGAAAAAGGTATTGCATTTGCTGCTAATATGAACAGTCCAAAACAGACAGTTATTTCTGGAACTTTCGAAGGTATTAAAGAAGCTGAAGCATTGTGTACAGCAGCTGGTTGCCGTCGCTTTATAAAACTTAAGGTTGCAGGACCTTTCCACTCTCCACTTATGCAGGAAGCTGGTGAAGAATTTGAAAAAGTTCTTGAAACTATGAACTTTAAAAATCCAACAAAAAGACTTTTTTCTAACGTTGCAGGTAAAGAAATTACTCAGGGTGAAGAAGCAAAGAAACTTGCTGTAAAACATTTTACAAACCCTGTTTTGTGGACAAGCGAAGAAAAAGAAATTGCACAGATTATTGATTCAGCAAATCCTGATTGTAAAAACAATTGGGCAATTTACGAAACAGGTCCTGGTGCAGTTTTAAGTGGTCTTTGGCGTGATTCTACTTATGCTGAAAATATCAGTTGTACAGCAGTAAACACTGCAGAAACTTTAGATTCAATTAATTAATGGAGAATATGAAGATGTTATTGGAAGGAAAAAAAGCACTGGTAACTGGTTCTTCTAGAGGAATTGGTAAAGAAATCGCAAAGAAATTTATTACAGAAGGCGCTTGTGTATGGGGAATCTGTACAAAACCTTCTGCTGCAAAAGAAGAACTTGAAGCATTGGCTAAAGAACATGGTGTTACATTTGTAGAAATGTATGCTAATGCAGGTAATGCTGATGAATGGACAGATACAATTAAAAAAGCATTGGCAGAAGCTGGTAGTTTTGACGTTTTAGTAAACAATGCTGGTATTACAAAAGATGGTCTTTCATTCAGAATGAAGAAGGAAGACTGGTATTCTGTAATTGACATCAACCTTTCAAGTGCGTTCCTTGCAAGCCAGATTGTTTCATCAGACATGATTCGCCAGAGAAAAGGTTCAATCATCAATATGACAAGTATTGTAGGACTTCATGGACAGGGTGGTCAGGTAAACTATGCTTCTAGTAAAGCTGGTTTAATTGGTCTTACAAAGAGCCTTGCAAAAGAAACTGGTTCAAGAGGTGTTCGTGTAAATGCAATTGCTCCTGGATTCATTCAGACAGATATGACAGGTGCTTTACCAGAAGATTTGCAGAAAACTATGATTGATTCAGTTCCATTAAAGAGAGCTGGTATTCCAGAAGATATTGCCAACACAGCAGTTTTCTTAGCCAGCGACATGTCAACATACATCACCGGCCAGGTAATTGGTGTTGATGGTGGTATGGGCTGCTAAGCCGGACCGGCCAGGTTATTGGTGTTGATTGCTTTAATCGAAGAACCGTTAAAAAATAAGCCGACAGGGTTATTTTAGGTTCATCGAAAAAAGCAGGGGGCGAGATTGATCGAGCCCGGTATGGGCTGCTAAGCCGGACCGGCCAGGTTATTGGTGTTGATTGCTTTAATCGAAGAACCGTTAAAAAATAAGCCGGATTAAATAGGATTTAAAATAGGAGATATATAAAATGGAAAAAAGAAGAGTAGTAGTAACAGGACTTGGTTGTGTAAGTCCTCTTGGAAATACAGTTGCAGAAACTTGGGAAGGCGTAAAAGCTGGAAAAAGTGGTATTAAAAATATTACATTGTTTGACACAACAAACTTTGATGTAAAAATTGCTGGTGAAGTAAAAGATTTTGATCCTAGCCAGTGGATTGATAAAAAAGAAGCTCGTAAAATGGCTCGTTTCTGTCAGTTTGCAACAGTTGCTTCTGTTCAGGCTATGCAGGATGCCGGACTTACAAAAGAAACTATCGATTCAGAAAGAACTTCTATTGTTTTAGGAAACGGTATTGGTGGTTTTGAAGTAATGGAAAACTCAATGAAAAAATATTTTGATGCAGGTCCATCTCGTATGCCTCCATTAACAGTTCCAATGATGATTGGTAACGAAGGTCCAGGAAACATCAGTATGCTTCTTGGTATTAAGAGCACAGCTTGGAATATTCAGACTGCATGTGCTTCTTCTACAGATGCTCTTGGTCTTGCTTTGGATCAGATTCGCTCTGGCCGTGTAGATATGTGTTTTGCTGGTGGTGCAGAAGCTGCTGTTACTGGTTTTGGTATTGGTGGATTCAGTGTATTAAAGACATTGGCTTCTTCTTACAACGACTGCCCAGAAAAAGCAAGCCGTCCTTTTGATAAAGCTCGTGAAGGATTTATCATGGGTGAAGGTTCAACAATGTTAGTTTTGGAAGAATATGAACATGCCAAAGCTCGTGGTGCAAAAATCTACTGTGAATTCTTAGGATACG
The DNA here is from genome assembly GCA_024402655.1 of Treponema sp. Taxonomy (GTDB): domain Bacteria; phylum Spirochaetota; class Spirochaetia; order Treponematales; family Treponemataceae; genus Treponema_D. The sequence continues at coordinate 18,932 of JAKSTH010000019.1, forward strand.
GTGGAACTTCAGATGCTTATCATATTACAAGCCCAGATCCAGAAGGAAACGGTGGAGCAAGAGCTGTAACTTTAGCTTTGGAAGATGCAGGAATCAGTGGTGATGAATTACAGTACTACAATGCACATGGTACTTCTACTCACATTAATGACTCTTCTGAAACAGCAATGCTTAAGAAAGCTTTAGGTGATCACGCATATAAAATGAAGGTTTCTTCTACAAAATCTATGACAGGTCACTGTCTTGGTGCTGCAGGTGCTTTGGAAGCTATGATCAGTATTATGGCAATGCAGGACGGAGTTTATCCACCAACAATCAACTTGGATAACCCAGATGTAGAAGCAGGTTGTGATTTGGACTATGTTCCAAACAAAGCTGTAAAAGCAGAAAACGGAATCAATTGTGTAGCATCAGGTTCTTTGGGATTTGGTGGACACAATGGTGTTGTAATTTTCAAAAAAATCTAGATTCCTCCACTGCGGTCGGAATGACAGAGCAACATCTGTCATCTCGAGCATAGTCGAGAGATCTTAGGAGTTAATATGTTAACAAAAGATATTGAAAGCTTATTACCACACAGAAAACCATTCTTGTTTGTTGATGAAATCATCAGTGCAGATGAAAATGGTTCTGTTAGTGAACATACATTTACAGAAGATGAATTCTTCTTTAAAGGACACTTTCCTGAATACCCTGTAGTTCCAGGAGTTATTCTTGTAGAAACAATGGCACAGGCTGGTGGTGCTGCTTTAAGTTACCAGAAAACTTTTGAAGAAGGCAGCCTTTTCTTCCTTGCAACTGTAAATAACGTTAAGTTCAGAAATCAGGTTCGTCCTGGTGACAAAGTTCGCATGGAAATTACAAACTTAAGAGTTTCTAAAAAAATGATTAAACAGGCTGGTAAAGCTTACGTAGGCGACCAGGTAGCAGCAGAAGCTGAGTGGATGTGTCTTGTCGGCGCAGTAAACGAATAGGAGATTTTGAAAATGGCAGTTACACCAATGGTAAGAAGTAATATTTGTTTGAATGCACACCCACAGGGATGTAAACAGGCAGTATTAAATCAGATTGAATATACAAAAGGCGAAAAAGCAAAAACAGCTAAAAAAGCAGGTACACATCGTCCTGTAAAAAATGTATTGGTTCTTGGTTGTTCTAATGGTTATGGTCTTGCAAGTAGAATCACAGCAGCATTTGCTTATGATGCAGCAACAATCGGTGTTTCTTTCGAAAAAGCAGGTTCAGAAAAGAAGTTTGGTACTCCAGGATGGTACAACAACTTGGCTTTTGATCAGGAAGCTAAAAAAGCAGGTCTTTACAGCTGCACAATCGATGGAGACGCATTCTCTGATGAAATTAAAGCAGATGTAATTGCAAAAGCAAAAGAAAACAACATGAAATTTGACCTTGTTGTATATTCTCTTGCCAGCCCTGTTCGTACAGATCCAGATACAAAAGTATTATATAAATCAGTTATTAAACCTGTAGGAAAAGATTTTTCTGGTGTTACATTCGACACTATGACAGGTGAAATGAAAGAAATTACTGCTCCAGCAGCTACAGAAGAAGAAATTGCCAATACTGTAAAAGTAATGGGTGGCGAAGACTGGGAAAGATGGATGAAACAGCTTAAAGAAGCCGGAGTTTTAAACGAAGGTTGTATGACAGTTGCTTATTCTTACATTGGACCAGAAGTTTCACAGGCTATTTACAGAACTGGTACAATTGGTATGGCAAAACTTGATCTTGAAGCAAGAGCAGGTGCAATTCGTGAATCACTTAAAGCAATCAACGGACAGGCTTATGTTTCTGTAAATAAAGGTCTTGTAACTCGTTCTAGTGCCGTTATTCCAATCATTCCATTATATCTTTCTGTATTGTTCAAGGTAATGAAAGACCAGGGAACACACGAAGGTTGTATTGAACAGATTAACCGCCTTTTTGCAGACAGACTTTATGTTAAAAATGCAGAAGGAAACGCTGCCGTTCCAGTTGATGAAGAAAACAGAATCAGAATTGATGACTGGGAAATGGATCCAAAAGTTCAGTCAGAAGTAAGTAAGATTATGCCAACTGTAACATCAGAAAATATTACTCAGCTTGGTGATTTTGAAGGTTACCGTTCAGATTTCCTTGCAACAAGTGGTTTCGGTATTCCTGGCGTAGACTACGAAAAAGACGTAGAACGTTACGATGTTATTTAATTGATTTAGTTTAAGTGGGAAAAAAATGAAAAATATAAAACTTGTTTGTTCTGCATGTAAAGTTGAAACAGAACATGATAAAGCAAAAGAAAATCTTTACATTTGTCCAAACTGTAATAAATACCTGCGTGTTTCTGCCATGGACAGAATTGAAATGATTGCAGACGAAGGTACTTTTGAATCATTTGCAGACGATTTAATTTCTGGAAACCCATTGGAAATTCCAGGATACGAAGAAAAACTTCAGAAAGCCAGAGAAACAACTGGTTTGAATGAAGGTGTAATTGTTGGTAAATGTAAAATCTATGAAAACGAATGTATTATTGGTGCCATCGATTCACGTTTTATGATGGGTTCAATGGGTAGTATCGTTGGTGAAAAAATCACTCTTGCAGTAGAAGAAGCTACAAAGAAAAGACTTCCTGTAGTTTTGTTCTGTTGTTCAGGTGGAGCCCGCATGCAGGAAGGTATTCTTTCTTTAATGCAGATGGAAAAAACTTCTGCAGCTTTAAAGAAACATTCCGAAGCAGGAAACCTTTATGTTTCAGTTTGTACTGACCCAACAACAGGTGGTGTTACAGCATCTTTTGCTATGCTTGGTGATATTATTCTTTCTGAACCAAAAGCAATGATTGGTTTTGCTGGTCCTCGCGTTATTGAACAGACAATTGGTAAACAGCTTCCAGAAGGATTCCAGAGAGCAGAATTCCAGCTTGAACACGGCTTTGTAGATGCAATTGTAGAAAGATATCAGTTAAAAGATACAATCGGAAACATTCTTTCATACCATCCAAAATCACGTTCTAAAATTGTTAAGAGCGTAGAATTGGCTGGAAAACAGATGCAGATTTTCAAAAAAATGAGTGCAACACTTGCTCACGAAACAAAAGAAGCAAACGATGCAGCTGAAGGTCCAGTAAAAAATCCTTTATCTGCATGGGAAAAGGTTGTTGCTGTTCGTAAACCAACTCGTCTTGGTGCAAGAGAATATATTTCTGCTTTGTTCGACGGATTTATTGAATTACACGGTGACCGCTACTTCCGCGATGACCCTTCTATTGTTGGTGGTATTGCTACATTTAATGGTATTCCAGTAACAATTATTGGTATTGACCGTGGTCATGAATTAAACGAAATGATGCGTGCAAACTTTGGTATGCCTTCTCCAGAAGGATACAGAAAAGGTATTCGTTTAATGAAACAGGCAGAAAAATTTGACCGTCCTGTTATCACTTTTGTAAATACATCTGGTGCTTATCCTGGAAAAGAAGCAGAAGAAAATGGACAGGGTGAAGCAATTGCCCGCAGTATTTTCGAAATGTCTGGACTTAAGATTCCAACACTTTCTATTATGCTTGGTGAAGGTGGTTCTGGTGGTGCTTTGGCACTTGCAGTTGGTAATGAAGTTTGGATGATGGAAAATGCAATTTATTCAATTCTTTCTCCAGAAGGTTTTGCTTCTATTCTTTGGAAAGATGGAAACCGTGCACAGGAAGCTGCTTCTGTAATGAAAATCACAGCTCAGGATTTGAATAAACTTGGTGTTGTAGATGCAATTATTCCAGAATTTGGTGGTGCAGAAATGGAAACATTGGACAAAATTTCAGATCACCTTAGAGAAAAAATTGCTTACTTCCTTGATGTAACTAGCCGCAAGAGTGGTGAAACATTAGCTCAGGAAAGATACAATCGCTTTAGAGCTTTCTAAAAGAAGTAGTAAATTAAAATATATTTATAGGTGGTTTTTCTGAATAAAACCACTTATAAAATTTGCCGAATTGGTGTAAAATATTGCTATATATAACCTTGGACGGTATTTGTGAATATAACTAGTTTAGTATATATAGCATTTGTAGGATTTCTTTTTGTTTGTAACGTCATCTGTCTTATACTGGCAATGTCACGCAGAACAAAATTATCTTACTCTGTTGCACGACTACAGTTTTCTGTAATGATGTGTGCTATATTTTACACCATGGCAATGACTACCAAAGATAAAAACATTGCCGACATTGGCTTTGGTTTATATTTTGCCTGTCTGAGTTTTGCAGAATATATGATTCTGCGTCTTATTTATACAATGGTTGTTGCCGGTAATCCTAATGCAACAGGAAAACGCTGGGTATGGTATACAATTGTTGCTGGTCTTGATTCATTTTTTGTTTCCTTTAATTTTGTAAACAAAACTTATTTCGAAATAAAAAGTATTACTTTAAGCAGCGGGTCTGAAATTTTAATTCCGGAATTTAGTGCCTTATTTGTTTTTCATTTAATGATTATGGGAATAATGGCAGTAGCTGTTTTAGCTCACACAATCATAGAAATCTTCAAATCTTCCAGAATTAATAAAGGAAAATACATTACAATCCTTAGTTTTTCTTCAGCTATTTTTGGTTTAGGTTTATTGTATATACTTTTTCCAGATTTTATTCATATTGATTATTCACTTGCAGTTTTTCAAATGCTGGCTGTTTCTGCTTTTATATTTACTTTATCTTTGCTTCCTGCTGGAATTAGAAAAAGCATGCTTTCTGTTGCAAACAGAGATATTACAGATGCAGTTATGTGTTTTGATTTCGATAAAAACTGTATCTACAAAAACCGATTGGCTCAGAAATGTTTCCCAGAAAAAACAAAAAATATTCAGTGGATTCAGACTTTGCTGAATTCTGATGAAGAATTGCGCCAGTTTAGAAAAGAGATTTATCTGGAAGATTCTATTCACACTTTTGATATAGAATATCGTCAGATTTTGGACCGCAGAAAAAAAGCAACTGCATATTATTTAAAATTAAATGATATTACTCTGGAATTAAAAAAACTGCAGGAAGAACAGTATCGCTCTACTCACGACGAATTAACTGGTTTATATAACAGAAACTATTTTTTCAGCGAAATGGAAAGAATCCTTCTTGAAAATACAGATATAGATTTTTACATTATTTGTACAAACATAAAGAACTTTAAACTAATAAACGACTTGTTTGGTGTAAAATTTGGTGACAGGCTGTTAAAACAACAGGCAACAGAAATGTTAAAATCTAATTCCGAAAACCGCATTTTGGGAAGAATTTCAGCCGACCGTTTTGCCATGCTTATTCCAAAAGAACACTTTCTACCAGAAATGGCAATGAAAAACACAACACATCTGCAGGAATTGTCTAAAAACATGAACTTTAAGTTCAACATTTATATTGGCGTTTATGATATTACAAATCGCTATGAAAATGTTCACACAATGTATGACAAAGCTTTTCTTGCCATAAAAAATAATAAGCAGGATGGACAAACAATTTCTTACTACAACACAACCCTTATGCGAAAAATTATGGCCGATAAGAACATTATCAGCGAATTTAAATATGCATTAAATACTGATCAGTTTAAAATGTATCTGCAGCCTCAAATAATGTGCAGCACAGGAAAATGTTTTGGAGCAGAAGCGCTTGTTCGCTGGGTAGATTTAGACAATAAATACCGTCAGCCGGGAGAATTTATTCCGGTATTGGAAGAAGCCGGCCTTATTTATAAACTGGATTATTATATTTGGGAAAAAGCAGTTCAGAAAGTAAGTGAATGGAAATCAAAAGGATATAAAGACTATTATATTTCTGTAAACATTTCTGTAAAAGATTTCTTCTTTGCAGATTTATATACTGTTTTTACAGAGCTTGTAGAAAAATACGATGTGCCTGCATCTAGTATTCATCTGGAAATTACAGAATCTGTAATTATGGGCGATGATAATTTTCATAGAGAAGTTCTTTCTCATTTAAGAGAATATGGCTTTAGAGTAGAAATGGACGATTTTGGAAGCGGATACTCTTCTTTAAGTACCCTTAAAAAAATGACCATGGATGTACTTAAAATTGACATGGGCTTTATCAGCAAAACAAATAATGAAGAAAGAGGAAAAGTAATTGTTTCTTCAATTATCAAAATGGCAAAAGCACTTGGTATGAATGTTATTTCTGAAGGTGTAGAAAATGAAGAACAGGCTCAATTCTTAAAAGAAACTGGAAGCGATGTTTTTCAGGGATATTTATTCAGTAAGCCAATAACAGTAGATGAGTTTGAAGAAAAGTACATGGAGGTACATGAATGACCTTTCCAACACTTTTAAGATTCTTTTTTATTTTAGTTTCACTCATTCTTTGTGGAATTATTATTTTCCTTGCATGGTTAATGTTCCGCAAAAAAAATGCATACAGAAATTATATTATTATTCCAATAGTATTTGGTATTTATTCTATTTTGTCTTATTCGCTGTTTCTTCTGGTAGACAGTACACATCATACCCTGGCACTTATTACCGATGCCATGTATTTTATTGGTACCGACTGGATGGCTTTATACGTTTTTATTTTTGCCATTGTCTATACAGAAATACTTATAAAACATAAACAGAAATTTATAGTTATTTTTTCATTGTTATGTCTTATAGACACCATTTCTCTTATAGCAAATGTTTATACCGGTCATATGTTTGATCTGGTATTAAAATATGACAGTTTTGGAGATTTCTTCTGGGCAAATGATTTCCGTTTCTATCATTATCTGCACCTGGCACTTTGTTACATAATGGTTGGCACAACTTTTGTGTTATTCATTATTATTTCTATTAGAGTTTCTTCTGTTTACAAGCCAAAATATGTTGGGATTTTGATTGCATATATTGTTGTTATTATTGCAAACGGTATTTCATATTCCCTGAATATTCCAATAGACTTTTCTGTAATTCTTTATGCAATTTTGGCAGGATTTATCTGTTATTATTCAACTTACACATTCCCTTATAATGTACTTTATAAAACTCTGGAAGCTGTAAACGAAACTATTAACGACGCCGTTTTGTATTACGATTATGCGGGAAACTGTATTTATGCAAATAAGGCTGCTAAATCTATTTTTGCCACAGAAGACGGATTTTCTGCTGGTCTTGCAGAAAAATATCTTTCAGAATGGGAAAAACGATTAAGCTTTAATCCAAATCTGAACAAAGATTCTTTCGAAGTAAAATCGGTTTTGCATTATTACAGAGTAGACTATCAGATTAGGAAAAATTCAAAAGAAATAGAAGGATTTTTCTTAAGATTAGTTGATGAAACCCTTGAAATTTTGAACTTTCAAAAAGAAAGATATCTTACTACTCATGATGAACTTACCGGCATTTATAACCGCACCGGTTTCTTTGAAGCTGTTGATAATATGATTAAAGAAAAGAATCCTAAAAATCATATTATGATTTGTTCAGACATTAAGGACTTTAAGCTTATAAACGAATTGTTTGGCGAAGCTATAGGTGATGAAGTTCTTAAAAAAATTGGTGAAATTCTTGCCATGGCCAGTCACGAAGGAACTATTTATGGGCGCATTGGTGATGACAAATTTGCTGTTTACACCGATAAACAATATTTTACAGAAGAATCTTTTAAGAAATATATAGACTCGGTTATAACAATTACAGAAAGTTCACTTTTTAGAATGCACATTTATGTTGGTGTTTATGATTCTGGCAGTCTTTTGGAAAAAGCACAAATCATGGTAGATAAATGTTTCTTGGCTATAAGTGAAATTTTTGGAGATTATGATAAGGTTTTCTCTTATTACAATCAGGATTTAATGGAACGTCTTTTGGATGAAAGAAACATTGCTTCTGATTTTGAAGATGCAATCAGTCAGAATCAGATTAAAATGTTCCTTCAGCCTGTTTTTGATATAGAAAATAATATTTTAGGCGCAGAAGCTTTGTGCAGATGGGAGCATCCGGTAAGAGGAACACTTCTTCCTTCAGATTTCCTTGGTATTCTGGAAAAATTGGGAATGGTTTATTTACTGGATGAATATATTTGGGAACAGGCAGTAAAAACACTTAAAAAATGGAATGAGTCTGGAAACACAAAGAATTATATTTCGGTAAATGTTTCTATTAAAGATTTTTATTTTACAGATATTTATAAAACTTTTACTCATCTGGCAAAAAAATATGACATTGACCCTTCTAAGCTTCATATAGAAATTAATGAATCTGTACTTATGTCGGACTTTTATAAAGCCCATGAACTTTCTACAAAGCTGCAGAGTTTTGGCTTTATTGTTGCAATAGATAATTTTGGAAGCGGCTATTCTTCTTTGAATATGCTGAAAGATTTTAAACCTCATCTGTTTAAGCTGGATATAAGTTTGCTGCAGGACACAGATGATTTAAATAAAAATGAAATTATTCTTGATGCAATTATTAAAATGGCAGAAACACTGGAAATTGGTGTAATTGGAATTGGTGTTGAAACTGACAGACAGATAGAAATTCTTAAAAAACTGGGATGTAAAAATTTCCAGGGACATGGTCTTGGAAAACCAATGAAGCTGGAAGAATTTGAAAATTCTTTTTTACAAAAAGAGTAGGGGATGTGGGTTTTAATTAACTAGAATTTGTACAATAAATACAGTATATTTTATTGTAATAAATATTAAATTAATCCATGAAAAAATGGATAAGAATAACAAAAGGAGTATTTTTATGATCCAGACAGTAAAAGATGTTGATCTTAAAGGAAAACGCATTATTATGCGTGTTGATTTTAACGTTCCTATGAAGGACGGAGTTGTACAGGATGATACACGTATCATGGCTGCTCTTCCTACAATTAAATACATTCTTGAACAGAGCCCACGTTCTTTAGTTCTTATGAGCCACCTTGGCGATCCTAAAAAAGACGTTAAAAAAGCTCAGGAAAAAGCTGAAAAAGCAGGAAAAACTTGGACAGATGCTGATGCAGAAAAATTCATTAACGGTAAAAACCGCATGGCACCAGTTGTAAAATACTTCGCTGAAAAACTTGGAAAAGAAGTAACATTCCTTCCAGATGCACTTGGACAGAAAGCTGCAATCGACGCTCTTCCAGAAGGCGCTGTTGCAATGTTGGAAAATACACGTTTCCACAAAGAAGAAACTTCTAAAGATGCTGCAGAACGCGATGTAATGGCTAAAGAATTAGCTTCTTACGGTGACATTTTCGTAAACGATGCATTTGGTACAGCTCACCGCGACCAGGCTTCTACAGCTTCAATTTCAAAATTCATGCCAGTTCCATCTGTTGGTGGATTCTTAATGGAAAAAGAAGTTAAATATATCCAGCCAATGGTAACAAACCCAGAAAAACCAATGACAGCAATCATTGGTGGTGCAAAAGTATCATCAAAAATCGCTGTTCTTGAAAGCCTTATGAAGAATGCTTCAACACTCATCGTTGGTGGTGGTATGGCTTATACATTCCTTAAAGCACAGGGACACGAAGTTGGTCGTTCACTTGTTGAAGATGACTTCCTTGATACAGCTAAAGACCTTTTGGCTAAAGCTGCTGAAAAGAATGTTAAAATCCTTCTTCCAGTTGACCATGTTGGTGCTGCAGAATTTGCAGATAAAGATCCAGTTGCAGTAGATGCAGTTGATCTTCCAGCTGACCTTATGGGTCTTGATGTTGGTCCAAAAACAGTTGCTCTTTACAAAGATGCAATCTTGGCTTCTAAATCAATCGTTTGGAACGGACCAGTTGGAGTATTCGAATTCGAAAACTTTGCAAAAGGTACAGAATCAGTTGCTCGCTTGGTAGCAGAAGCTACAGGTAAAGGTGCTATGACAGTTGTTGGTGGTGGTGACTCTGTTGCTGCTGTAAACAAATTCAACTTAGCAGACAAAATGAGCCACGTTTCAACAGGTGGTGGTGCTTCTTTGGAATTCCTCGAAGGAAAAACACTCCCAGGTATTGCAATATTAGCTACAAAATAGAATGTCATTTTAGACATAAAAGCAATGTCATTCTGACATAAATACAATG
>JAKSTH010000190.1 GCA_024402655.1 Treponema sp.
TAAAATAAGCATAGGTTTCTGTGCACATTTTACTTAATATGAGGAGAACACTTTATGATTTTAAATCACATCAATTGGAAAACAAATCTTCCTTGTTTTGGGTTCTTATTTGTAGATGGGGTTACCATTCATGGAACCAGATACAAATGTTCGTTTTGCAGCAAAGTATTTGTTATAGATTCTAACGGGAATGTGGTTTTATAAGCAAATTTATCTGTCAGAGGTTTGTTTATAAAGGTGTTAAATCGGTTTTGGAAAAATTCTAAAATTCTGTTATAAATTCTTTCAAAACCGGTTGAATAAATTCGTGGTCCATTATATCATTATTATATGAACACTACATATGGTGGCCGGTAGTTATTTTGTTGTTTACGACACACTATATATGGTTTATTAAAATTGGGTGGGAAAAAAGTATGAAAATCATCAAAAGAAACGGTGAAGAAGCTATCTTCGACGTTCAGAAAATTGTCAGCGCTATTGAAAAAGCAAATGCAGCAGTTCCAGAAGTAGATAGAATTTCAGAAGCTTATATTCAGGCTGTATCATCAAAAGTAAAAGATGCCTGCTATGCAAGTAAAGTTCAGTTAAATGTAGAAGCAATTCAGGACTTAGTAGAAACTGAACTTATGCGCATTGGTGCTTTTCAGATTGCCCGTGTTTATATTACATACCGTTACCGCCACGCTTTAATGCGTAAATCAAATTCTACAGACCAGCAGATTCTTTCTTTGCTTGAATGTACAAACGAAGAAGTAAAGCAGGAAAATTCAAATAAAAATCCAACTGTTGTTTCAGTTCAGCGTGACTATATGGCAGGTGAAGTTTCTAAAGATATTACCCGCCGCTTCCTTTTGGATGAAGACATTGTTCAGGCTCACAACGAAGGTATGATTCATTTCCACGATGCTGACTATTTTGCACAGCACATGCATAACTGTGATTTAGTAAACCTGGAAGATATGCTTCAGAATGGAACTGTTATCAGTGGTACAAAAATTGATACACCACATTCATTCTCTACTGCATGTAACATTGCTACTCAGATTATTGCTCAGGTTGCTTCAAGCCAGTATGGTGGTCAGTCAATTTCTTTAACTCATCTTGCTCCATTTGTTGATGTAAGCCGCAAAAAGCTGATTAAAGAATTGAATCAGACAATTGAAGAAACTGGTGTTACTTTTACAAAAGAACAGTTTGACAGAATTGTAGAACGTCGTCTTGCAGAAGAGATTACTCGTGGTGTTCAGATTATTCAGTATCAGGTAGTTACACTTATGACTACTAACGGTCAGAGTCCATTCATTACTGTTTTCATGTATTTAAATGAAGCTCGCAATGAACAGGAAAAAGCAGACTTAGCTTTGATTATAGAAGAAGTTCTTCGCCAGCGTACAAAAGGTGTTCGTAACGAAGCTGGTTTCTGGGTAACTCCTGCATTCCCAAAACTTATTTATGTTCTCGAAGAAGACAACATTAGCGAAGATCAGAAATATTTTTATCTTACAGAACTTGCTGCTAAATGTACTGCTAAACGTCTTGTTCCAGATTACATCAGTGAAAAGAAAATGAAGGAAATTAAGGAAGATAACTGTTTCCCTTGTATGGGTTGCCGTTCATTCCTTTCTGTATATCGTGATGAAACTGGAAAACCAAAGTTCTATGGTCGTTTTAATCAGGGTGTAGTTACTTTGAACCTGGTTGATATTGCCTGTTCGTCTGGAAAAGACTTGGACAAATTCTGGGATATTTTTGACCAGCGTCTTGAATTATGTTACCGTGCTTTAATGATTCGTCACAGAAGACTTTTGGGAACTCCATCTGATGTTGCTCCTATTTTGTGGCAGAATGGTGCTCTTGCCCGCCTTAAGAAAGGGGAGACAATTGATAAATTGTTGTTCAACGGATACTCAACAATTTCTTTAGGTTATGCAGGTCTTTGTGAATGTGTTCGCTATATGACTGGTCGCCCACATACAGATCCTCAGGCAACTCCTTTTGCATTGGAAATTATGCAGAAATTAAATGATGCCTGTGAAAAATGGAAGGCTGAAACAACAATTGCATTCTCTGTTTATGGAACACCACTTGAATCTACAACTTATAAATTTGCTAAATGTCTTAAACAGCGTTTTGGTGTTATACCAGGTGTAACAGATAAAAACTATATTACAAATAGCTATCATGTTCATGTTACAGAACAGATTGATGCATTTACAAAATTAAATTTTGAAAGCCAGTTCCAGGAATTAAGTCCTGGTGGTGCTATTAGTTATGTAGAAGTTCCAAATATGCAGCAGAATATTCCAGCTGTAATTGCGGTTCTTAAACACATTTATGAAAATATTATGTATGCAGAACTTAACACAAAGAGTGACTGCTGTCAGAAATGTGGATTTACAGGGGAAATTCAGGTTGTAGAAGACAATGATGGAAAACTGATTTGGAAATGTCCACAGTGTGGAAATACCGATCAGACTACAATGAATGTTGCCCGCCGTACTTGTGGTTACATTGGTACTAACTACTGGAACCAGGGTCGTACAGAAGAAATAAAAGAAAGAGTTCTTCATTTATAGTATGTATTACGGTGCAATAAAAAAGTTTGATGTAGCAGATGGAATTGGTGTCCGTGTCTCTTTATTTGTAAGCGGATGCCGTAACTGTTGTCCTGGTTGTTTTCAGCCACAAACATGGGACTTTTCTTATGGCACCGAATTTACTGAGGAAACCGAAAAAGAAATTATTGAAGCACTTGCTCCTTCTCACATTGCAGGTTTTTCCCTTTTAGGCGGCGAACCTTTTGAAGAAGAAAATCAAAAAGTGCTGGCTCCATTTTTAGAAAAATTAAAATCAATTTATCCAAAAAAAGACATCTGGTGCTGGACCGGCTATATTCTGGAAAAAGATTTACAGCCAGGTTGCCGCAAGCACACAGAATTTACAGACCGTATGTTAGCCTGCATTGACACTTTAGTAGACGGCGCGTTTATTCAAGAACAAAGAAACTTAATGCTGGAATTCCGTGGATCTGAAAATCAGCGTATATTAAAGCTTCATTAACAGCCGCTTTTATCATTTTTTTGCAAAGCCGTCAAAAGTTATTTCTATATTCTGGTAATTGTTTTCTGCGTTTGATTTATCTGGAAGACAGTTAATTGTAAAATAAGCCTTGTTTTCATGA